>JAFYZI010000076.1 GCA_017548725.1 Bacteroidales bacterium | reverse complement strand
GACCCTGGCGGAGAAGGGCATCATCTTCTGCTCGTTCAGTGAGGCCGTCCGCGACTATCCGGAGCTGGTGCGCAAGTATCTGGCGAGCGTGGTGCCTTCCGGCGACAATTTCTACGCCGCCCTCAATTCCGCGGTCTTCAGCGACGGTTCGTTCTGCTACATCCCCAAGGGCGTCCGCTGCCCGATGGAGCTTTCGAGCTATTTCCGCATCAACGCCCGCGGCACCGGCCAGTTCGAGCGCACGCTGATAGTGGCCGACGAGGGCTCGTATGTGAGCTACCTGGAGGGCTGCACCGCCCCCATGCGCGACGAAAACCAGCTGCACGCCGCAGTGGTGGAGATAGTGGTGGAGAAGGATGCCGAGGTGAAATACTCTACCGTGCAGAACTGGTATCCCGGCGACGCCCAGGGCCGCGGCGGCATCTTCAATTTCGTGACCAAGAGGGGCATCTGCAAGGGCGACGGCAGCCGTCTGTCATGGACCCAGGTGGAGACCGGCAGCGCCATCACATGGAAATACCCGAGCACCATCCTCAAGGGCGACAACTCCTGGTCGGAATTTTATTCGGTGGCCCTGACCAACAACTGGCAGCAGGCTGACACCGGCACAAAGATGATACACATAGGGAAGAACACTGTCAGCAACATTGTCAGCAAGGGCATCTCGGCCGGCCACAGCCAGAACAGCTACCGAGGCCTGGTGAAGGTAGCCCCGAACGCCACGGGAGCCCGCAACCACTCGCAGTGCGACTCGCTGCTGATCGGCGACAAATGCGGCGCCCACACCTTCCCTGTGATAGAATGTGCAAACCCGGGCGCCGTGCTGGAGCACGAAGCCACTACATCAAAGATAAGTGAAGACCAGCTGTTCTACTGCCGCCAGAGAGGCATCACGGAAGAAGACGCAGTTGGACTGATTGTTAACGGATATGCCCGCGAAGTGCTGGCGAAGCTCCCCATGGAGTTCGCAATTGAAGCGCAGAAGCTGCTGGCATTGTCACTGGAGGGCAGTGTAGGATGAATTGGATAGACCTTGTTTCCTCAATATTGGGCCTGACCTGCGTGGTGCTGGCCGGCCGCAACAGCAAGTACAACTTCTGGGTGGGATATCTCTACACCGCAGCGCTGTTCCTGCTGTTCTGGCAGAAGAACCTGCTGGCATCGCTGATGCTGCAGCCCGTGTCGCTGGCCATCAACATAATGGGCCACTACCGCTGGACTCACCCCCGCGAGGAAGAGAAGAGCTCGGCCGACGGCAGTGCGCTGAAGGTCACCAAGCTCAGCTGGACCGAAAGGGCGTTCTGCGTAGCGGCAGTCTTCGTGATTGCCTTCGCATGGGGCTGGCTGCTGAACCGCCTGTTCCCCGCCGACCCGCATCCCTACCTCGACTCCTGCGTGACGGTGCTGATCCTGATGGCCCAGTTCCTGTCGGCCCAGAAGAAGTGGGACTGCTGGGTGGCCTGGCTGATCGTGAACGTGACGCAGATGGCCCTGCACATCTCGGTGGGCAACGTGTTCATGCCGATAGTCTGCGGCCTCTACCTGATCAACGGCATAATCTCGCTGCGCAACTGGGGGAAACTTTATAACAAGAACGCATAATAATATCTGTATATGGCAGACAACGACATAATGCTCGACATCCGCGGCCTCCACGCCAACGTGGGAGAAAAAGAAATACTCAAGGGCATCGACCTCCAGGTGAAGGCCGGGCAGGTGCATGCCATCATGGGCCCCAACGGCGCCGGCAAGAGCACCCTGGCCGCAACTCTGGCAGGAAGGGACAACATAACCGTGACTGCGGGAAGCATCCGCTTCGAGGGTGAAGACCTGATTCCGGACAGTCCTGAGGAACGCTCGTGGAAAGGCATCTTCCTCGGCTTCCAGTATCCCGTCGAGATCCCCGGCCTGTCAAACGCCAATTTCATGAAGGCCGCCGTCAACGAGCACCGCAAGCAGCGCGGCCTGCCCCCGATATCGGCTGTGGAGTTCCTGCGCATGATGAAGGAGAAGATGGCGCTGGTGGAGATGGATTCCAGCTTCTCGTCCCGCGCCGTGAACGCTGGCTTCTCGGGAGGAGAGAAGAAGCGCAACGAGGTTTTCCAGATGGCTATGCTCGACCCGAAGCTGGCCATCCTCGACGAGTCCGACTCAGGCCTTGACGTGGACGCCCTGCGCATCGTGGGCACAGGCGTCGACAAGCTGCGCCGCAGCGACAACGCTACAATTCTTATCACGCACTACCAGCGTCTGCTCGACTATATCGTTCCGGACTATATACATGTATTATATAAAGGTCGCATCGTCATGACGGGAGGCAAGGAGCTTGCCCTCGAGATTGAGGAGCGCGGCTACGACTGGATAACCAGTAAGCTGTAGGATGGAGACTCTTGAATTGATAGAAGGCGGCATGAAGCTGCACATCGAGGACGGCTCTGCGAAGAGCTGGCTGGTGATGCAGCGCACTGGCGGCGAATTCCCGGTGGAAATCACTGTCGGGGAGGACGCCAGTCTGGAGCTGGCCTTCATAGTGCTTGGGGATGTCAAAGTCCGCAACAGCCTTACCGTAAACCTTGTGGGCAAAGGCGCAAACTGCCGTCTGAGGGGTCTCTGGCTGCTGGGCGGAAACGCCGACGTGAAGTTCGACGTGCGCATGAATCACGAAGTGGGGCTCTGTACTTCCGAACAGATATTCAAGGGCATCGAAGGGGGCAGCGCCCGCAGCGATTTCTTCGGCCTTATCAAGGTGGCTCCGGACGCACAGAAGACCGACGCTCGCCAGCAGTGCCACAACCTGCTGTTGACCGAAGAGGCGAGGGCTGCCGCGAAGCCGCAGCTCGAAATTTATGCAGACGACGTGGTCTGCACGCACGGAGCTACGGTGGGCCGCATGAAAGACGAGGAGCTCTTCTACATGCGCTCCCGCGGCATATCTCTGGAAGAGGCAAAGAAAATCCAGCTGACGGTGTTTGCCGCCGAGGCGCTGGATATAGTTCCTGAAGATGTTTCAGCCGGCCTGGAAGGCTGGATAGAGGCTATCTCCCGTTAAGGATAGATTTGAGCACCTCGTTGGTGATGGTGCGGGTGACTGTGTTGGCAGCCGACTTGGTGGCCTTCTCCAGTGCCGTGCCGCCCTTCTTTGTTGAAGACGAGGTGGTTTTCTTCTTGCTGCTGGTCGAAGATGAAGAGGTCTTCTTCTTCGAGCCGGTGGTTATCGACTTGGCGGCAGAATTGGCGAGGCTGCGGGCGAAGGTGGTGGCAGCGGCTGTGGCAAGAGTGCCGAGAATGGTGCGGTTGAGACCCTTGCTGCTCTTTTTCTTGTTGGCAGCGGCTTTCTCTTTTTCCTTGGCTGCCTTGGCCTCTTCCTTCTCCTTCTTCGCGAGGGCTTTCTCCTCTTCGCGGGCCTGGGCCTCATACTGGGCGGTCAGGACCTCATAAGCGCTCTCGCGGTCGATGACAGACTTGTACTCCTTGATCCTGTCGGGGGCGGCGTTCTGCACGTCGAGCCTCTGCCCGTCGCTGATGGCGCCGATCTGACTCAGCGGGAAGAGGATCTTGGCGCGCTCCACGACTGAAGGGGCTCCCTTGGTGTCGAGGAACGAAACCAGAGCCTCACCGGTAGAGAGCTCGGTGATGACGTCGGCGGTCTTGAAGGCGGGGTTGGCGCGGAAGGTGTCGGCCACTGTGCGGACTACTTTCTGGTCTTTCGGAGTGTAGGCCCTAAGGGCGTGCTGCACGCGGTTTCCGAGCTGGCCCAGCACATTGTCCGGCAGGTCGGTGGGAGCCTGGGTCACGAAATATATACCTACGCCCTTGGAGCGGATGAGGCGGATAACCTGCTCAATCTTGTCGGTGAGAGCCTTCGAAGTGCCCTCGAAGAGGGTGTGGGCCTCGTCGAAGAAGAACACCAGCTTGGGCAGGTCCATGTCGCCGACTTCAGGCATCTTGGCGTACAGCTCGGTGATGAGCCACAGCAGGAAGGTAGAGTAGAGCTTCGGTTGGAGCATGAGCTTGTCGGCCACCAGCACGTTCATAATGCCGAGGCCGTTCTCGGTGTCGAGAAGGTCCTCTACGCTGAAGGCAGGCTCGCCGAAGAACTGCTCTCCGCCCTGGTTCTCGAGAGTCAGGATGGAGCGCTGGATGGCTCCTACGCTGGCGGGAGATATATTGCCGTATTTGGTAGTGAAGCTTTCGGCATTCTTGCCGATGAAGTCGAGCATCATGCGCAGGTCCTTCAGGTCCAGGAGCAGCAGCTTGGCCTCGTCAGCGATCCTGAAGAGGATGTTCAGCACGCCTTCCTGGGTGTCGTTGAGGTCGAGGATGCGGGACAGCAGCTGGGGGCCCATCGCAGACACGGTGGTACGCATGGGGAAACCCTGCTCTCCGAACACGTCGTAGAAGCGGGTGGGGTTGCCAGCAAATCTGGGGTTCTCGATGCCGAACTCGGGGCAGCGCTTCTCGATGAAGCCGGACATCTTGCCGGCCTGGCTGATGCCGGACAGGTCGCCTTTCATGTCGGCCATGAAGCAGGGCACACCTGCCTGCGAGAACGTTTCTGCGATTACCTGCAGGGTGACGGTCTTTCCGGTGCCGGTCGCACCCGCGATAAGGCCGTGCCTGTTTGCCATTTCACCATTGATATAGATCGGGCCGTTGTCACTGTGGGCCACATACAGTTTTTTATCTTCCGTAAGCATAAGCGATGGTTTGTCTGTTACTACAAAATTAACAAAATAAGTATATTTGTAACAAACCGAAATCACTGCAAAACATGAAGAAATTGCTCCTTTGCCTCGTGGCTGTCCTGACAGTGACGACCGCTTTCGCCCAGCGCAACGAGCGCGCGCAGCGCCGCCAGCAGGCCAAAGCGGAATATCTTACCGACGACAACATCTTCTATTCCCAGAACACCGATGCATATTCGCTCGACAGATGCGTCCTCGACGTGTACTATCCGACCAAGATGACGGACTGCCCGGTGATTGTGTGGTTCCATGGCGGCGGCCTGACTTCCGGCAACAAGTTCATCCCGGAGCAACTGAAGGACTGCGGCTATGTGGTGGTGGCGGCCAACTACCGCCTGATGCCCAGGGTCGAGGTGACCCAGTGCATCGACGATGCCGCGGCAGCTGTGGCATGGGTGTTCAACAATATAAAAAAGTACGGCGGCGACCCTGAGAACATCTATGTCAGCGGCCATTCTGCGGGAGGATATCTCACCAGCATGATAGGTCTCGACAAGGCATATCTCTCGAAATACGGCATCGACGCCGACCGCATTGCGGCCCTGATCCCCTTCAGCGGCCAGGTCATGACCCACTATGAATACCGCAATCGCCACGGCGGCAGCCCCTACGTGCCGACCATCGACGACACGGCGCCGATAGCCCATGTCCGCGCCGACGGCCCGCCCTACGTAATCATCTCGGGCGACCGCGAGCTCGAGCTCTACGGCCGCTATGAGGAGAACGCCTACATGTGGAGGATGATGAAACTCATAGGCCACGAGCAGACCTACATATACGAACTCGACGGGTACAGCCACGGCGACATGGCCACCCCGGCATTCCACATCCTGAAGAAGTATGTAAAACCGAGAGTGAATTAGACAGTCTCGACTTCGGGCTGCAGCCTGACTCCGAAAACAGATTCAACCTTGGCCGTGATGTCTTCCGCCAGGCGGAGGATGTCGGCGGCTGCGGCATGCCCGCGGTTCACCAGTATCAGGGCGTGCTTCTCATATACGGCTGCATCTCCCACTGTCATGCTCTTGCAGCCGCTGCGCTCGATGAGCCAGCCTGCGGAGAGTTTCACTCCGCCGGCGGCCGGATAGTGCGGCATGTCGGGATAGCGGGACTGCAGTTCAGTGAAGACTTCCTCGCTCACCACAGGATTCATGAAGAAGCTGCCGGCGCTGCCGATAACCTCGGGGTCGGGCAGCTTGGACTGCCTGGTCGCAATGACGGCGTCGCGCACTTTCTGCAGCGTCGGCTCACCCTCGATGTTGGCTGCCAGATTGCCGTAGTTCAGGGAGAACGAAGGGACGAGGGACAGCTTGAAGACCACCTTCAGCACGAAATAGCGCTTGCCGCTCTTCTTGAAGATGCTGGAGCGGTAGGCATATTCGCATTCGTCCGGGAAGAACACCCTCGGCAGGCCTTCGACAGTGTCGTACACCTCGACAGAACTTACCAGGCTGCCGGCTTCGGCGCCGTAGGCCCCGATGTTCTGGACTGCCGCGGCACCCACGTCGCCCGGGATCAGGGAGAGATTCTCGGCGCCATACCACTCGTTATCTACGCATAGCTTTACGAAATCGTCCCAGACCATCCCGGCTCCCACGCGGACACGGACATAGCCGTTGCCTCGGGAGGCCTCCCAGCCGGCGTCGGTGCAGTGGAAGACGCTGCCCTCCACCGCAGGTTTGGAGAAGAGCAGGTTGCTGCCTCCTCCTACCGGCAGCCAGGGCTTCGGTGCGGCGGCCAGACAGGCTGCCAGCTGCTCAGCACCGGCATACTCGAAGTAATTGTCGGCGAAGGCGTCCAGCCCCAGGGTGTTGGGAATCCTTACAGGCATGGCGGCTTAGAACATGTAGTCCCAGCAGGGGAGCATGATGTGCTCGCCGGCCAGAGCGTCGATAGATTTCTTGTCGAGATATTTGCGGTTGATTACGATACGGAAGAGGTATTCGTCGAACCAGCGGTCGGTGAAGGTGAGATACCCTCTGTCGCCTGAGGCGGCGCCCCAGCTGTTCTCGAACTGCCACTTGACGGGAACGTCATTGTCGTCGGTGTCGCAGGCTACTATCAGCATGGCATGTGAAGAGCTGCTCTGACGGGTCAGGATGCGGGCTTTCTTGTCCATGGCGAGGCTTACGCCCATGAGGCTCTCATAGTCGTAGGTGCCTACGTCGAGCTTGCCGGCTCCGGAAGCGGTGTTGCTCTGCTTGCCCACGTCGCATGATGCATACATCGGCTCGTCGGCCTTGATGGACTTGAGCGCTGCCACCTTGATGACGTCGTTCGGCAGGTTGAGGTAGTACCAGTTGATGCCTTCGATGCTGTTGCGGTAGTTTTCTATCTCGTATACCTTGTAGTAAGGCCTGGTGGGGTCGTTCATTATCATCACGAAGTTCTCCGGATTGTAGTTCTCCGGGATGACGGTCTTGTAGAATTCCACGGGGGTGGTCTTCACGGTCTGGACATTGCCGTTAAGGTCTTTGTATCTCCAGGTGAACTCTGCCGGGGGCTCGCCGAGGCAGAGGGCCAGGATACGGTATATGTCTTTCAGGATCTCGACCTTCTCGGCGCGAACGGCATCGATTTTCTTGCCGGCGGCGCACATCTCGCGGAGTTCATATCCGCCTGCGCGCAGACGCTCGTTGAGGATGCTTACCATCTGGCTGGTGTTGTTGGAGTGCTCGGTCTCGGGCATTATCTCGGCCGGCACCACGCCGTATTTCTCGCCGATGTTGTAGAAGAGGTTCCACACACCGCCGTCGCTCACGGGGCTCTTGAAGTAAGTCACCACCTCGCGGTCGTCGAACGAACGGTCGGCCGTAGCGATGATGTCT
The DNA here is from genome assembly GCA_017548725.1 of Bacteroidales bacterium. GTDB lineage: Bacteria > Bacteroidota > Bacteroidia > Bacteroidales > UBA932 > Equibacterium. Next base: position 7,610 of record JAFYZI010000076.1, on the reverse strand, counting down.
TCAAGGAAGAGGTTGGCCTTCTCGAACATGTCCCAGAAATAGCTGAAGTTGTGGGAGAAGTCGAAACTGCCGACGTTGTAGCGCTTCATGGCGATGGGGCGCAGCTGGTTCATCGAAGTGAACATCCAGCAGCGGCCGGAGCTCATCTGGTCGGTGATGCCCTTGACGGAAGTGGTGTATTTGAAGAAGTTGTCGACAGGCTCGGCCGAATGGTTGAGGGCGAGGGCCTTGATGCTCTTGTTCTGGACGAGGATGTTCTGAAGGGCGGCGGTAGAGCCGTCTTTGACGAAACTTGACTGGATGCGGCTCAGCTCGGCGGGAGTGATGGTCTGGGCGCAGACAGTGGCGCAGATAAGCAGCGCCGGCAATAACAATATCTTTTTCATAATGGTACAAAGTTAATTAACTTTACATGTTACTTAAAAACTTAAATCGCATGTTCAGCAGAAATATTTACGTAGCACGCAGACAGCGTCTGATAAAGAGCGTGGGGGACGGCATCCTCCTCTTTTTGGGAAACAGCGAGGCGCCTTCCAACTACTCTGACAACCAATACATATTCCGTCAGGACAGCACCTGGCTTTACTATTTCGGCATCGACCAGCCCGACATGGCTGCCGTCATCGACGTGGAGAGCGGCGAAGAGATAATCTTCGGCAACGACGTCGACATTGACGACATAATCTGGATGGGTCCGCAGCCCCTGGTGTCCAGCCGTGCAGAAGAAGTCGGAGTGGCGAAGACAGCCCCTCTGGCTGACCTCGAGAAAGTGGTGAAAGCTGCAGTGGCCAAGGGCCGCAAGGTGCATTTCCTGCCGCCTTACCGCTACCGCAACATGATCCTCCTGCACTCGCTGCTCGGTCTGCCTTTCGACCAGATGAAGGCCGCCGCGAGCGTCGAGTTCATCAAGGCCGTGGTGGAGATGCGCCTCGTCAAGGAGCCTTGCGAGATCCAGCAGATCGACATCGCCTGCAACCTCGGCTACGCCATGCACATGGCAGCAACCAAGCTGATGAAGCCCGGCCTGCTTGAGCAGGACCTTGTGGGCGTCATGGAGGGTGTCGTCATCAGCGGAGGCTACATGACTTCTTTCCCGACCATCCTTTCGCAGAACGGCGAGACTCTGCATAACCATTCGCATCACCAGATAATCACCGAAGGCCGCCTGACTGTCATCGACGCGGGCGCCGAGATTGCCAGCCACTACTGCTCCGACTTCACCCGCACGCTGCCCTGCAGCGGCCGCTTCACCGAGCAGCAGAAGGAGGTTTACACCATTGTCTCCGAGGCCAACAACCTCGCCCTCGGGCTGGCCCGTCCCGGCATCAGCTACCGCGACGTCCATCTGGCCGCCGCCCGCCTGATCCTGCAGGGCCTGAAGAACATCGGCCTTGTGAAGGGCGATGTGGACGAAGCCGTTGCCGCCGGAGCCGCAGGACTCTTCATGCCTCACGGCCTGGGCCACAACATGGGTCTCGACGTTCACGACATGGAGAACCTCGGTGAGAACTATGTCGGCTATGACGATACTGTGAAGCGCTCCACCCAGCTGGGCCTCGGCTCGCTGCGCATGGCCAGAGTGCTCAAGCCGGGCAACGTGGTCACCGACGAGCCGGGCATCTATTTCATCCCCGCCCTCATCGACAAATGGAAAGCCGAAGGCACCTGCCGTGATTTCATCAATTTCGAGGCTCTGGACGCCTACCGCAGCTTCGGCGGCATCCGCATCGAGGACGACCTGCTCATCACCGAGAACGGCGCAAGGCTCCTCGGCAGCAAGCGCCTCCCCAGGACGGTCGAAGAAGTTGAAAACGCAATGTCTCAAGAATAATCATGAAAAAGTTTTTTATCGCAGCAGCCTTTATAATGGCAATATTGACTATGACAGATTGCAAGAAGTCGCAGGCCGACAGCGGCGAGATCGCAAAGCCTGAGAACCTGGCGGCGGACGGCCATTTCACGGCGGAGGTAATGCACATGCTGGGCAAGGTGTCCGACCCGCAGGTGAGTCCTGACGGCAGCCGCATCCTTTTCGGAGTGACATACACCAGCATCGAGCAGAACAAAGGAGTACGCCAGCTTTTCGTGATGGACATCGACGGGGCAAACCGCACTCAGATAACCCACTCGGGCAAGAGCTGTTCGAATGCCCGCTGGCTGGACGACAATACTATCCTGTACCTCAGCGGCGGCCAGATTTACAAAATGCCGGCGGCCGGCGGCAAGGCAGCCCAGGTAAGCGACGTCGAGGGCGGCATATCTGAGTTCAAGCTCAGCCCCGACGGCAGCCAGCTGCTCTATGTGAGCGCCGTGAAGAACCATACCGCGCCGACCGACGTATATCCCGACCTCGACAAGGCCACGGTCCGCACCATCGACGGCCTGATGTACCGCCACTGGGACCATTTCGTGGAGGAGATCCCCCACACTTTCATTGCTTCTCTGAAGGGAGGCAAGCTGGGCGAGGGCAAGGACATTCTCGAAGGGCAGCCCTTTGAGCTCCCCACCGAGCCTTTCGGAGGCCTGGAGCAGCTCAGCTGGAGCCCCGACGGCAGCAAGGTGGTCTACTCCTGCCGCAAGCTGACGGGCATCGACTACGCATTTTCCACCAATACCGACATATACCTCTACGACGTAGCCACCGGCGAGTGTGAGAACCTCACCGAAGGTATGCCTGGCTACGACACCGAGCCGGTCTTCAGCCCGGACGGCGACTGCATCGCATGGTGCAGCATGGCAAGGGCCCGCTACGAGGCCGACAAGGTGCGCATCTTCGTGATGAACCTCGACAATCGCAACAAAGTGGAAATCACCGCGGACTTCAAGTACAACGGTTCCATCCCTGTCTGGAGCGCCGACCAGAGATACCTCTACTTCGCAAGCCTCGTGGAGGGCGTGCAGGAGATCTGGCGCTACGACATGGACGCCATGAAGATGGAGAGGGTTACCCCTCAGCACGAATGGTTTGACTTCGACACCCCGACAGTGCTGGCCGACCGCCTGATCACCACCAACCAGTCGATGATGCGTCCTTCGGAGATAGTGTCGGTGTCGCTGGCCGACGGCAGCTGGAAACAGCTCACCCACGAGAACGACGACATACTTGCGAAGCTGGAGCAGCCCACCGTGGAGGAGCGCTGGATCACCACCACCGACGGCAAGCAGATGCTCACATGGATTATCTACCCGGACGGCTTCGACGCTTCGAAGACATACCCGGCAATCCTCATGTGCCTCGGCGGCCCCCAGGGTACTATCAGCCAGGGCTGGTCTACCCGCTGGAACTACCGCCTGATGTGCTCCCAGGGATATATCATGGTTCTCCCCAACCGCCGCGGCACCACCGCCTTCGGACAGGAATGGTGCGAGCAGATATCCGGAGACTACATCGGCCAGAACATGCAGGACTACCTGCGTGCGGCTGACGTGATGCTGGCCGAGCCGTACGTCGGCAAAATGGCGGCTGTCGGCGCAAGCTACGGAGGCTATTCGGTATACTATCTGGCCGGTATCCACCAGGGCCGTTTCAGTGCCTTCATCGCCCACGCCGGCATCTTCAACGAGGAGCACATGTATGAGGTTACCGAAGAGATGTGGTTCCCCGACTGGGACAACGGCGGCATAGCCCGTCCCGACGAAGTTCAGGCCGGAGCCCCGTGGAGCGACAACCCTGTGGCCCGCCGCCACTATGACAACTCGCCGCACAAGCTCATCAAGAACTGGGACACCCCGATCATGGTGGTGCACGGAGAGCTTGACTACCGCGTGCCGGTGGACCAGGGCATGGCAGCCTTCAACGCCGCCCAGATGATGGGCGTCCCGTCGAAGATGCTGCTCTTCCCCGACGAGAACCACTGGGTTCTCAAACCGCAGAACTCAGTGTACTGGCACCGCCAGTTCTTCGACTGGCTCGACAGGTGGTGCAAATAGCCTACTGCCGCGCTGGCATACTTTTAGCTGATAGCGTACTTCAAATTTAAAACGATTTGGAAATGGTGACTCTTTATCTGCTTCTCGGGCTGGTCTACAATGCCCAGAATCCTTCATGGAACACGACTCAGTATGCATCCCTGTGGGCTAAAGTAGAGAAGGCTCTCGACGGCGGCAAGCCCCAGACTGCCGCCCAGTATCTCGCCGAGCTCGAAAGCATGACCCGCGAGAAAGGGGACGACCTCGAACGCCTCGAGGTCATGAAACAGAGATATCAGTGCCTGTCAAGGTACAACTGGAAAGAGGCGAACAGCTACTATCCCGAGTATATATCTCTGAGAGACTCCGTTTTCAACGATCTCGACGCCAATATCGAGAAATACTGCAGGCATCCGAGGGTGATAATGCTCATCACCGAGAAGATTGAGCGCCTCAAGAGAGACGAAGACTACAAGAGCGACTCCAACAAAGACGAAGAGGTCTACAAGAACATCCGCAAGATGTGCGAAGCTGCCATCAAGGCGTTCCCGAAGACCGACTACGCCGATGAGCTGAAGAGCATGATAGAGGAGATGGATTCATCATGGCTCAACTTCAGGGGCAAGGAGAAAGGCTATCCCGGTTCAGAATTCACCTACGACATCAGCACCCGCAACGTCGCTTCCGCCGACTTCAAGGTCTACAAGATGAGCGGCCGCTACCAGATCGGCGACTATGAGAAGTTCATCAAATATGACAGCGGCTCCACCCGCTGCGTGCTGGTAGGCTCGAAGAAGCTCGACAGCTTCGCCAACAAATACAACATCGGCGAGAGCACTTCCACCACTTGGAAGTTCGACGAAGAGGGCATATATGTGGTCAAGATTGTGGCCGGCGACCAGGCTTCATATCAGTATGTATATATCAGCCGCGTGGCAGTCGCTCTCCGCGAAGTCGGCAGCAAATATGAAGTGTATGCCGCCGACGCCATGACGGGCAAGCCCTACGACAACATAAGCGTCACCACCTACCGCGACTCCCGCAGCAAGGGAACATTCCTCGCGCCGGTCATAATATCTGCCAAGGACTATAACCTGGACGGCTTCACCGCTCTCGACCAGAAACTCTACTTGTCCCCTGAGAACTATGCGATGCTGGCTGTCAACGCCGGCGGCGACGATTTCTCAGAGGCCATGAACATAAACAAACCTTATGGCGGAAGATATGTCTACGATCCCGTGCGTAACTCAGAAAGTTGCTATATATACACCGACCGCAGGCTCTACAGGCCTACCGACGAGATTCAGTTCAAGCTCGTGGTCTACAAGTCTGACGGCAAGGAAGGCTCCGTTATCGCAGGCCGTGAGGTTGAGGTGAAGCTGAACGCTCCCGCCCAGGAAGAGCCCGTCGCCACGATGAAAGTTGTCACCAACGAATGGGGTTCGGCCAGCGGCACGTTCAAGATTCCCGAGGGCAGCCGCAACGGCACATACACCATCAGCACCAGGAACGGTTCGGCCAGCGTCAGGGTAGAGGAATACGTAACTCCTGACTTCTTCCTTGAGATGCCGACTCCGGAAGGCATGTTCACCTTCGACGACGTGATTACCCAGACCGGCTCTGTCAAGGGTTATGCCGGCGTCGCAATGGCCGGGGCCAAGGTGGAATACACCATTCGCCGCAGGAGCATGTGGGTGAGGTGGTCGCCTAGCGTGCGCTACTGGACAGAGATAGACAAAGGCAGCGTGACAGCCGATGCCAACGGCAACTTCTCAATCTCCTTCAAGGCCGAGAGGCCCGAGTTCGACGAGAAGGAGGAAGATCCGAGGGCTGCCTATCTCATCGAGGTGAAGGTTACCGACCGTCAGGGCGAGACCCACGAGGCTTCTTCTGACATCGTGGTGGCCGACATTCCGCTTCACATGGAGACTGCTTTCACCAGCGAATATACAGTCAACGACAATGTCATCGCGGTCAATCGCGACGTAGAGAAATACCTGCTCATCAAGGGTGACAACCGCAACGGCATCCCCCAGAGCGTCGAGGGTACATACCGCCTGACAAGCGACGGCAAAGTACAGGCCGAAGGCATCTTCACCACCGGCAAGCGCGAGCCTCTCGACTTCAGCACCCTGCCTTCCGGCAGCTACAAGCTGGAATACGAAGTGGTATGGCGCGGCCGCACCATCTCCGGCAGCAGGGAGGTAGCCCTGTTCTCACCTTCCGACAGCAAGGCGCCGGTTCCCAGCCTGCTCTTCTTCTACCCGCTCACCAGCGAGGGAGGCATCGAGTTCGTAGTCGCCACGACAGAGAAAGACCTCTATGTAGAGCTTGAACTCTTCGACCGCGATGAGAAGCTCTACCGCCTGCCCCTGCATCTGAGCGACGAAGCAAGGCACATCAGCCTGCCCTACCTCGAGTCATACAACGACTGCGTGGAGCTGAGCCTGTTCACCTTCAGGAATTACAAGCGCCACCTCATCACCCGCGAGTTCAGCCGGCCGACGGCTCCTACGAAGTTCGACCTCACCATAGAGTCGTTCCGCGACAAGACCGCTCCCGAGACGCAAGAGAGCTTCATAGTGAAGGGCGCTCCCAGCGAGCTGACAGTGTCTATCTTCGACATAACCACCGACCGCTACGGCGCCAACTCCTTCCCCTTCTCTCCTTTCCGCGCATATTCTACCTACAGCCCTTCAATCAGGACCAACATCTCCAACGACGGGATGTATTACGGCGAATCATTAATGAGGCCGATGATGAGGACACGTGCGGCCGGAGTGAACGGAGCCGTGATGGAAGATATGTTAATGATGAGCAAGGCTGACGTTATGATCGAGCCTCAGGTCGAGATGGAAGAGGCTGCTGCCGATACTGCGGATGAAGAATCTGGCGGAACAGAGGAGGACGCCGACGTACGCAGCGACTTCGGCGAGACCATAGCCTTCTATCCTCACCTCGTTATTGGCCCCGACGGCAGCGCCGAGGTGAAATACACCACCCGCCAGGCCTTCGGCACCTACAGGGTGCTTGTCCGCGCCCACGACAAGAATCTGCACAGCGGCCTGGCCGAGAGCAAGTTCATCGTCCAGAAAGAGCTGATGGTTATGCCTCAGCTGCCGCTCTTCGCCACCGAAGGCGACCAGATAGTCCTCAAGAGCATGGTTGCCAACGTGGGCGGCCGCGAACTTAAGGGCACAGCCAGCATAGTCTTCGAAGATGCCGACACCGGCCGCAAGCTCAATCTCGGGACAAAAGACAAAAAAGTGACTCTTGCCGCAGGAGCCCAGACCGAAGTGGCATGGACAGTCACCATCCCGGCGGCAAAGAAGATCAACGTGACCATCAGCATGACCGCCGACGGCATCTCTGACGGCGAGAAGAATGTCATCGAGATTGTTCCGCAGGTGCAGGAGATCACCGAGACCGCATCGTTCGTGCTCGGAGGTCCCCACGGCCGCAAGTATTACGAGAACCAGCTCAAGGAGCGCATCGGTGCCAAGGATGCAGTCATCAGGTATGAAGAGTACAGCACCCTCGACGCAGTGCGCAAGGCTCTCGAGACTCCGGAGCGTCCCGGCAACGACAACTTCATCGACTGGCTGAACGCTCTCTATGTCAACCAGACCCGCAAGAAGATAGGCGAGAGCTGGGATCCTGCCCTCACCGAAGCGGCAGTCGCCAAGCTCAGGTCGCTGCAG
>JAFYZI010000075.1 GCA_017548725.1 Bacteroidales bacterium | reverse complement strand
TATTCCACAAGGGCCGCGTCGCTGAGACTTACAACATCGGCGGCTTCAACGAGTGGAAGAACATCGACCTGATCAAAGTTCTCATCGCTACTGTCGACCGCATCCTCGGCCGTCCTGAAGGAGCTGACGAAGACCTTATCACATACGTCACCGACCGTGCCGGCCACGACCTGCGCTACGCCATCGACAGCCGCAAGTTGAGCCGCGACCTGGGCTGGAAGCCTTCGCTCCAGTTCGAAGAAGGAATCGAGAAGACGGTCCGCTGGTATCTGGCCAACCAGGAGTGGCTCGACAACGTCACCAGCGGCGATTATCAGAAGTACTACGACGCGATGTACGGCAACCGCTAAGCGGAAGATTGCGATTTTTAAGGTCTCTATGCAAAAAATATAGTTTTTTGAGAACATACCCCCTAAAAACAGGGGGTATGTTTTTAAAAAGTGCATAATTGTAGTTACATTTGCCGAAAATTTAAGGCATAAATGGCAGATTCTACAAGATTTAAGGCACTGGAACAGATGCAGACCCGTCCTGCGACGGGGTTCACTCCCAATGAGAGACAGATTTCGGAATATTTCGGCATAGACGTGTTCGGAAAGGAGCAGATGCGCGAGTATCTCTCCAAGGATGCGTTCGAAAGCGTGATGGAGGCCATCGAAGGCGGCAAGCGCATAGACCGCAAGATCGCCGACCAGGTGGCGGCCGGCATGAAGATGTGGGCCATCTCCCGCGGCGCCACCCATTACACCCACTGGTTCCAGCCCCTCAACGAATCTACCGCAGAGAAGCACGACGCCTTCCTGGAGCCTCTGCCCGGCGGCAAGTCGTTCGAGTCTTTCAGCGGCAACGTGCTCTCTCAGCAGGAGCCTGACGCCAGTTCGTTCCCCAGCGGCGGCATCCGCAATACTTTTGAGGCCCGCGGCTACAGCGCCTGGGACCCTTCTTCTCCCACCTTCGTGATCGACCAGACCCTCTGCATCCCCAGCATCTTCGTGGCATACACCGGCGAAGCCCTCGACTTCAAGGCTCCGCTTCTGAGGGCCATGGCGGCAGTGGACAAGGCTGCAGTTGAAGTGTGCCGTCTCTTCGACAAGGAGATCGACCGCGTCGTGACGAACCTGGGCTGGGAGCAGGAGTATTTCCTTGTAGACGAAGCCCTGTTCAACTCCAGGGCCGACCTGCAGCAGACCGGCCGCACCCTGATGGGCCATCCGGCCGCCAAGGACCAGCAGCTCGAAGACCACTACTGGGGCGCCATCCCCGGCAGGGTGGAGAACTTCATGAAGGAGTTCGAGGAGCAGGCCTACAAGCTCGGCATTCCCCTCAAGACCCGCCACAACGAGGTTGCTCCCAACCAGTTCGAGTGCGCCACCGTCTATGAGGAGGCCAATGTGGCTGCCGACCACAACATCCTGCTGATGACTATTATGAACAAGGTGGCTCCCAGGCATCACCTCAAGGTCATATTCCACGAGAAACCCTTCCAGGGCGTGAACGGCAGCGGCAAGCACTGCAACTGGTCGTTGTCGACCAACACCGGTGTGAACCTGCTCGCCCCGGCCCGCAATCCCAAGGGCAACATGCTCTTTCTGACATTCTTCGTATGCACCCTGATGGCTGCTGAAAAATACGGTTCGCTGCTGATGGCTTCCATCGCTTCGGCCACGAATGCCCACCGTCTGGGAGGCAACGAGGCTCCGCCTTCAGTACTATCAGTATTCTGCGGCAGCACCATGACCGCCATGATGAACGACATCGAGAAGAGCGCCGCCAGCAAATTCACCCCCGAGGGCAAGACCGCCATCAAGCTGAACATAGGCAAGATCCCGGAGATAATGCTCGACAACACCGACCGCAACCGCACCTCGCCCTTCGCATTCACCGGCAACCGCTTCGAGTTCCGCGCCACCGGCTCGTCGGCCAATTGTTCGATGCCCATAATCGTCATCGACACTGCGGTGGCTGAGCAGCTGGACGCCTTCCGTACGGAGGTTGAGAAGCTCGTTGCCAAGGGCATGAAGAAAGACGAGGCCATACTGAAGACCATCCGCAAGTTCGTCATAGCGTCGAAGGATATCCGCTTCGAAGGCAACGGCTACAGCGAGCAGTGGCTCTCCGAGGCCTACAAGAGGGGTCTGAAAGACATAAACTGCGTCACCAAGGCCTTCAAGGAGTACCTCGACGAGAAGAATGTGGCCCTGTTCGAGAAATACAAGGTGATGAACCGCAGCGAGATCACGGCCCGCTTCGAGATCAAGGAGGAAACCTACCTCAAGAAAATACAGATTGAGTCGAAGGTGCTGGTCGACATGGCCATGAACCATATCATCCCCACCGCCATCAAATACCAGAACATCCTCATCGAGAATGTGCGCGGCATCAAGGAATTCTTCCCCGACAAGGTGCAGGAATATGCCGGCAAGGAGATGGAGACTCTGAGCCGCATCGCCGAGCTGTCGAACATAATCAATGAGACGGCCGGCCGCATGACCACCATCCGCCACGAGATAAACCGCATCCCCGACATCCCTGAAAGGGCGGGGCAGTACGAGGCCCGCATTGTGCCCATCATGGCCCAGCTGAGGGCGTCCATAGACGAGCTGGAACTCATTGTCGATGATTCGCTGTGGCCTTTGACAAAATACCGTGAATTATTGGCGTCGTTGTAAACCCAAATTCAGCAAAAAATACTTAAATTTGTTTGAATCAAATCTGTATTAACCACACTAAATCTATAGACTATGCAACTTGAAGGCAGAAGACAGAGTACCAACGTTGAGGACCGCAGAGGTTCCTCAACCGCCAAGACCGTCGGAGGTCTGGGACTCGGCGGAATAGTTATCGTAGGTATAATATATATGCTCCTTGGCCGCAACCCTGCGGAAGTGCTGCAGTATGCCAACGGTCTGGGCGGCGGAGTTTCCGGCACCGAATACGTCGAGACCGAGGAAGACCGCCAGCTGTTTGAGTTCGCCACCAAGATCCTGGCCGGCACCGAGGATGTCTGGACCGACATCTTCCGCCAGAACGGCCTGACCTATGTACCCCCGAAACTCGTCATCTTCAATGATGCTGTCCAGTCAGGCTGCGGTGGCGCAAGCGCATCTTCAGGTCCTTTCTACTGCTCTGCTGACCAGAGCGTCTATCTCGACCTTTCATTCTTCAAGGACATGCAGCGCCAGTTCGGCACTTCCGGCGACTTCGCCTGGGCCTATGTGATTGCCCACGAGGTCGGCCACCACGTGCAGTATCTGCTCGGCACCCTCGACAAGGTGCACCAGCAGATGGCCCGCTCTTCGCAGACCGTGTCTAACCAGCTCAGCGTAAGGCTCGAGCTGCAGGCTGACTTCTATGCAGGTGTCTGGGCTTACCACGACAACCAGAGATACCGCTCTCTGCAGGACGGCGACATCAAGGAAGGTCTTGACGCAGCTTCTGCCATCGGCGACGACCGTCTGCAGAAACAGACCTACGGCCGCACCGTTCCCGATTCATTCACCCACGGCACATCTGCCCAGAGGATGAAATGGCTCAAGAAGGGTCTCTCTACCGGCAATCCTGCCGACGGCGACACCTTCTCTCCGGCATATTCGGCTTTGTAATCTGCACCCTTCTGGCCTCCTTTTTGAGGCCTGATTTCTGAAATTTCTGCATTCCCCGGACTTTTTGTCTCGGGGAATGCTGTTTTCAGTGTCATTATGGCGCGTCGATATGTAAATTAATGTATATCTTTGCCGCTTGTAAACCCTATCGAAAGCGAATATGAACACTCTCTTTGACAAGATCTGGGACAAACATGTGGTTCAGCAGGTTGAAGACGGTCCCGTACAGCTATACATCGACCGTCTCTACTGCCACGAAGTCACTTCTCCACAGGCCTTCGACGGCCTGCGCGAACGCGGCGTCAAGTGCCTGCGCCCCGAGAAGATTTTCTGCATGCCCGACCATAATACCCCTACACACGACCAGGACAAGCCGATTGCAGACCCTATTTCCAGACAGCAGGTAGACACTCTGGCGGCCAATACTGCAGAGTTCGGCCTGACTCACTTCGGGATGATGGATCCGCGCAACGGCATCATCCACGTAGTAGGGCCGGAGAGAGGTCTGTCGCTGCCCGGCATGACGATTGTCTGCGGCGACTCGCACACTTCAACCCATGGCGCGATGGGCGCAGTTGCTTTCGGCATCGGAACTTCCGAGGTCGAGATGGTGCTCGCCTCGCAGTGCATCCTCCAGCAGAAGCCCAAGTCGATGCGCATCAGCGTAGAAGGCAAGCTGGGCAAGGGTGTTACCGCCAAGGATGTGGCTCTTTACATCATGAGCAAGATGACCACCAGCGGCGCTACCGGTTATTTCGTAGAGTACGCAGGCAGCGCAGTGCGCTCGCTCAGCATGGAAGGCCGTCTGACCCTCAGCAACCTTTCTATTGAGATGGGCGCCCGCGGCGGCTTCATAGCCCCCGACGAGGTCACCTTCGAATACCTCAAAGGCCGCGAGTACGCTCCCAAGGGTGAGGCCTGGGACAAGGCCGTGGCCGAGTGGAAGACCCTCAAGAGCGGCGACGACGCAGTGTTCGACCGCGAGATCCGCTTCGACGCTGCCGACATCGAGCCTATGGTGACTTATGGCACCAATCCCGGCATGGGTATGGGCATTTCCAGCCGCATCCCTTCTATAGATGACATCCCTGAGACCGGCCGCGAGTCGTTCACCAGGGCTCTCGAATATATGCAGTTCGCTCCCGGCGATTCGCTGCAGGGCAAGAAGGTCGACTATGTGTTCTGCGGCTCATGTACCAACGGCCGCATCGAGGATTTCCGCGCCTTCGCATCTATAGCCGCCGGCCGCAAGAAGGCCGATTGGGTCACAGCATGGCTGGTTCCCGGCTCATGGATGGTGAAGAAACAGATTGAAGACGAAGGTCTGGACAAGGTGCTGGCCGCCGCAGGCTTCGAAATCCGTCAGCCCGGCTGCTCTGCCTGCCTGGCCATGAACGACGACAAGATTCCCGCCGGCAAGCTGGCCGTGTCCACTTCGAACCGCAACTTCCAGGGCCGTCAGGGCCCCGGTTCCCGCACCATCCTCGCAAGCCCTCTGATGGCCGCCGCCGCTGCCGTCACCGGTTATATCACCGACCCCAGGACTCTTTTATAACCATCCTTCAAATTTGTAAACATGAAACAGAAATTCAATATCATAAAAAGTACCTGCGTTCCCCTTCCCCTGGAGAACGTGGACACCGAC
>JAFYZI010000074.1 GCA_017548725.1 Bacteroidales bacterium | reverse complement strand
GTCTTGCCCTGGTCGCCCTCGGGGAAGACCTTGAAGCGCATTCGGTCGTTGGGGTCGCGGCCTATGTTGCCTTCTATCGTGCCGGAATCTTCAGCCACATTACCCCACACCAGCGCCACGTAGGTGCGCTCTATGGTGTGGTAGAAGAACTGCCTGGAGAGGAACATCTGGGCGTCCTCGTTCTTGGCCACCAGCAGCAGCCCGGAAGTGTCCTTGTCGATGCGGTGCACCAGGATGCCCATGCGGTCGTCCTCCCCTTCCGGCCCCTGGCTGATGCCGAGATGGTATGCCAGAGCGTTGACAAGAGTGCCGGTGATATGGCCGTGGCCGGGGTGGACCACCAGTCCCGGAGGCTTGTTCACCACGAGCAGGTCCTCGTCTTCATAGACTATGTCGAGAGGGATGTTCTCAGGCACCACTTCGAAGCCGCGACGCTGGTAGGGCATCACTATAGTAATGACATCCAGCGGCTTGACCTTGTAGTTGGCCTTGACTATCTTGTCGTTGACACGCACGTAGCCGGCATCTATGGCGAGCTGCACCCTGTGGCGGGAGGTCTGCTCCATGTGCTCGGTTATGTACTTGTCGACGCGCAGAAGCCCCTGCCCCTTGTCGCTGACAAAGCGGAAATGCTCGAACATTTCCTCTTCAGGGAGGAGGAGGCTGTCGTCTTCTGCCATGATTGTTACCTGGCTACGACCTTGTCAGGATCGATGGTAAGATAGATGTCGACTTTGGAACCCATCACTACGCCGCGGGCGCCCACCACGCTGGCTTCGCCTTCCTCATTGGTGCTGACCTGCGGCATCGGGCTCTGACGGTATACCACCGCGCTGAGAGAGTCGCGGTAGTCCTTGACAGTGTCGTCATACTTCACGAGGCCCACGTTCAGGGAGTTGTCGTTGATGGAATTGGCGGCCAGCTGGGCCGTATAACCTACTACGTAAGGGACATAGGTGATGTTGTCGGAAGGATTGAGGCCGAGCACCAGGTCGATGGCCGATTCGGTCTCAACCTGCGAGCCGGGGATCACCTGACGGCCTCTGTAGCGCTGCTCCAGCACATTGTTGGTGGCCATGTCAGTGCGGTAGATGAGTTCTCCGATGGTGAGGCCCCTGGACGCCAGCTCGGCGCTGGCCTGACGCAGAGAGTAGCCCACCACGTTGGGAACAGAGGTCATCTGCGGAGTCATGGAATTGATGGTGATAAGGATGCGGCGGCCTTTCTTGACGGCGGCTCCCGCCTCGGGATTCTGGCGGTACACGGCTCCGTGCGCAAGCCTCTTGACATACACCGAGTCGACGACGTCGAGACGGAGGTCATTCTTGGCGGCGAGAGCCCTTGCGTCGGCAAGGCTCAGGGTCTTGAAATCGGGGACTGTGAGTTCCTTGTTGTGGCGAGTGCAGGTCCGCAGGCCCAGCGAGGCCAGTATCAGCAGCATAATGACGAAGATGATGCCCGCCAGGAAATTCTTCCTCAGCATCTTCTCGCCCTTGCCGGCAGCTTTTTCTTTTATCTTTTCCATAAGCACAAATTTAAACAAAAAAGGCAACCCCGCAAAGGAGATGCCTCATATTGCCTTCAAGCAAGGACACTGTTAGAAGTTGTCTTCGCTTGATACGGTCAGTTTCTTGCGACCGTGACGGCGGCGTGCAGCAAGCACCCTGCGTCCGTTAGGAGTCGACATACGCTCGCGGAAGCCATGTTTGTTGCGGCGCTTGCGCTGTGAGGGTTGAAATGTACGTTTCATTATGATAGTATTTTATATTTCCGATTTTGGGAGTGCAAAAGTAAACAGTCTGTTTGAAATATACAAATTTTATCTCTTGATTATCACAATCTTTTTTTCCTGGAACCATTCTTCCTTGAAGAAATCGCTCACATCGATGACCGAAAGCGTGCGGGGGTCGAAAAGACGGCGGCCGGCACAGCGGTCGATCTCCTCGTCTATCTCCCCTCCCTTGAGGTAGAGCACTCCTTTGTCCCAGCGTCCCTTGACCCAGGGCAGCATCTTGTCGAGCGAAGTCACAGCGCGCGACACCACCCAGTCGAAACTGCGGCCCAGATTCTCGGCGCGGTCGTTGACTACAGTCACGTTGTCGAGCTTGAGAGCCTCGGCCACAGCCGCCGCCACCTTGGTCTTCTTGCCTATGGAGTCGCAGAGAGTGAACTCGCAGTCCTCGAAGAAAATGGCCAGCGGGATACCGGGGAAGCCTCCGCCCGTGCCCAGGTCGAGGATGCTGTCGCCGGCTGCCACCATGCCTGCCATGGGGATGGCCAGCGCCAGGGAGTGCAGCACGTGATGCCCGTAGAAAGCGTCCATGTCCTTGCGGGAGATGACGTTGATGCGGGCGTTCCATTCGTCATACAGCGCCTTGAGCGCTTCGAATCTCTCAATCTGCAGAGCGCTCAGCGACGGGAAATATCTCAGTATCTCTTCCATATCCTAATGGGCCTCCAGCCAGTTTGTGCCATAGCCGCATTCAGCAATCAGCGGAACGGCCAGCTTGCAGACGCTCTCCATCTGCTCGCGGGCGATAGCCATCACCCTGTCGAGTTCCTGCGGCACTACGTCGAACACAAGCTCGTCATGCACCTGCAGCACCATGCGGCTCGCCAGCCCTTCTTCTTTCATCTTGCGCCATACAGCCACCATGGCCAGCTTGATTATGTCGGCCGCGCTGCCCTGAATGGGCGCGTTGACGGCGTTGCGCTCGGCGAACTGGCGCATGTTGAAATTACGGGAATTGATGTCGGGCAGGAAGCGCTTGCGGTGGAACACCGTCTCGACATAGCCGTTCTGGCGGCACTGGGCCACGGCGCGGTCGATGTAGGCCTTCACTCCCCTGTAGTTCTCGAAATACTGGTCGATGAGCTGTTTCGACTCGCTGCGGCTGATGCCCAGCCTCTGCGACAGTCCGAAGGCCGATATGCCGTAGATTATGCCGAAGTTGGCGGTCTTGGCGTGGCTGCGCTGCTCGCGGGTCACCTCACCCACAGGCACTTTGTATATCTTGGCGGCAGTCGCGGCGTGGATGTCGTGGCCGCTGCGGAAATCTTCTATCATGCCCTCGTCGCCGCTGAGATGGGCCATAATGCGCAGCTCGATCTGAGAGTAGTCGGCCGACACTATGTAGCCTCCCTTGTGCGACGGAACGAAGGCCTTGCGGATCTGCTGTCCCTGCGCGGTGCGCACCGGGATGTTCTGCAGGTTCGGCTTGAGGGAGCTCAGACGACCGGTGGCCGTCAGGGCCTGGGTGAAGGTGGTGTGGATCTTTCCGTCCACAGGGTCCACCAGCTGCTGGAAGGGCTCTATGTAGGTTGAGATGAGCTTCTTCAGCCCCCTGAATTCCAGTATCTTGTCCACCAGAGGATGCTTCCAGGCCAGAGCCTGCAGCGTCTCCTCGTCTGTGGGATAGTTGTCGCGGCTGTTTTTCTTCGCGCGGGAGTCGAGCTGCAGCTTCTCGTAGAGCACCACTCCTATCTGACGGGGGCTGGACAGGTTCAGCTCCGGCTCTTCGGCCAGCTGCCGCGCCTCTTCCTCCACCTTCAGCATCTGGGCGTTCAGCTCGCGGCCGTACTCCACCAGGGCTGCGGTGTCGACCTTGACGCCTTCGTGTTCCATGCTAGCCAGCACTTCGATCAGCGGCATCTCAATGTCGGTGTAGAGCGACATGAGTCCCTGCGTCTTCAGCTCGTCAGCCAGCTTTTCTTTAAGCAGGCTGCAGGCAGCGGTCTGCCTTGCGTCGGCCAGCCTGTCCTCGCGGTCTTCAGTCTCGGCGGGGGCTGCGAACAGGTCTCCCTGAACGGCCTCTTCCGCTTCGACAGGTTTTTCCAGACTCAGGTCCAGATAGCCCCTCGCCAGCATATCCAGCTTGTGGGAGCGCTCCGGGTTGATGAGGTAGTGCATTATCTCTACGTCATAGAGCTCTCCGGCAAGGGTTGCACCCTGCTTCAGGAGCTGTCTTACGAGGGCTTTCAGGTTATATCCGACCTTGGCTACAGATGCGTCGGCCAGCAGCGCCAGGGCGGCTGCGTCGTCTGACTTGCAGCGGCAGAACCTGGTCTGCGAGGCGAACACCAGGGCGTCACCTCCGGCCACGGCTATCTCGGAGCGGCTGGCAGCCAGCTTCTTTATCTCGCTGAAATCCACCTCGCTGATCTCGATGGATTTTGCAGCAGCGGCAGCCGGCACCTCGGGCAGCGGCTCGGGAGCGTCCGGCAGCAGCCTGCGCAGCGAGTTCATCTCGTGGCGGGCGAACAGCGCGGCCACGGCGCCGTTGAAGCAGGCCTTGTTTATGAAGTCGTCCTCGCTGTATTCCAGCGGCACGTCTTTCTTTATGGTTATGAGGTATTTGCTCAGGGCTATATGGCTCTCGCTCTCGCGGAAGTTCTGCTGCATCTTTGCCGGCAGGCTTTCGAGGTGGGCGTAGATGTTCTCCACGCTGCCCCACTCGCTCACCAGCTTCTGGGCGCCCTTCTCTCCCACTCCCTTCACTCCCGGCACATTGTCAGAGGCATCTCCCCAGAGGGTGAGGATGTCAATCACCTGCAGCGGGCTGGAGATGCCGTACTGGGCGCAGATGGCGGCCTTGTCCACCACCTCGTTCTCAGCGCCGCCTTTGCCGGGCTTGTACTGGAAGATATGGTCGTCGATGGCCTGGCCGAAGTCCTTGTCGGGAGTCACCATGTAGACGTCAGTGCTGCTGCCTGCGAAGCGGGTCGCCAGCGAGCAGATGACGTCGTCGGCCTCGAAGCCTTCCTTCATTATGACGGGGATGCCGAGGGCCTTCGCTATCTCGGTCAGCGGCTCCACCGAGTCAATCACCAGCTGGGGAGCGGCGGTGCGGTTGGCCTTGTATTCGGGGTACGCCTCGTGGCGGAAAGTCTTGGCGTGGGCGTCGAAGCAAATGGCCACATGCGTGGGATGTTCCTTCGCGAGCACTTCCAGCAGGTATTTGGTGAAGCCGAAGAGAATGGAGGTATCCTCCCCCTTCGAGTTTACCATCGGCCTGCGGAAGAAGGCGTAGAACATCCTGAATATCAGGGCATGACCGTCTATGATGAAGAACTTGTTCATTGTCTCTGCCTTACTGCTTCATAAAGGACTATGGCGGCTGCCACTGATACGTTAAGGCTGCCGATCTCGCCCATCATGGGGATGCGGGCCTCGGCGGTGCAGAGGTCTAGCACTGCGGGGCTGATGCCCTTCTGCTCGGAGCCCATGACGATGGCGGTGGGCTTGCGGAACTTGATGTCGTAGAGGGAGGTCTCGGCCTTCTCGGTGGCTGCCACCACCTGGAAACCGGACTCCAGCAGATAGTAGAGCGGAAGCTTGAGGTTGGTCACCTTTGCGGTGGGGATCCTCAGCAGCGCGCCGGCAGAAGTCTTCACGGCATCCGCGTTGATGGCGGCTCCGCCCTTGGCGGGCAGTATGATGCCATCCACTCCGGCGCATTCGGCCGTACGAGCTATGGCCCCGAAGTTGCGCACGTCGCTCACTCCGTCGAGCAGCAGGAACAGCGGCGCCTCCTTGCGGCTCATGGCCAGCTCTATCATCTCCTCGTAAGGCACATAGTCTATCTGGCTGATGTAGGCCACGACGCCCTGATGTGCGCCGCGTACGAGGCTGTTGAGCTTCTGGAAAGGCACGAACTGGAAGGGTATGCCGTTCTCGGTGAGGAGCTCCAGCAACTCGCGGTACTGGCTGCCTTCCATGCCCTGCTTGAAGAGCACTTTCTCAAATTTGCGACCGTTGCGCACTGCTTCCGTCACCGGCCTCATGCCGTAGATGTAGTGGGTAGTTTCTTCTGCCATATCAGAGTTCTATTTGTGACCACTGGTCCATTTTTATGTCTAGTTCCCGCTTCTGCTCCAGATATTCGCGGGTGAGATCCATTATGTCGTCTTCAGGAGTAGGGGCCGAAAGCTTCGCCTCAATCTCTTTCATCTTGGCCTCGATCTGCTCTATCTGCCCCTCCAGTTTCTTGGCCAGATTCTGCTTGCGGGAGCGCTCGCGCATCGCAGCCTTGTCGGCGGCGCGGCTCTGCTGCGACTGAGTCACCACAGGTTGCCTGGCTTCTTTGGTCTGCTCGGTCCTCAAAGCCTCCAGCTCTCTCATCGAGCTTATCTTCTTGTTGGCAAGGAAGTCGTTGATGCCGCCCAGATGCTCGCGGACCTTGCGGTCGCCGAATTCATAGACCTTGCTGACCAGCCCGTCCAGGAAGTCACGGTCGTGTGACACGACTATCAGAGTGCCGTCGAAGGCCTTCAGGGCGGTCTTCAGGACGTCCTTGGAGCGGATGTCCATGTGGTTGGTGGGCTCGTCGAGGGCCAGCAGGTTGTAGGAGGTCAGCATCAGCCGGGCCATGGCCAGTCGCGAACGCTCGCCGCCGCTGAGCACGGCCACCTTCTTGTCGATGTCCTCGCCGCGGAAGAGGAAGGCTCCCAGGATGTCGCGCAGCTTGGTGCGGATGTCGCCCACTGCCACCTTGTCGAGGGTGTCGTATACGGTGTCATCCATGTTCAGGACGTCCTCCTGATTCTGGGCGTAGTAGCCTATCTTCACCCCGTGTCCCACCACTGCGCTGCCGGCCAGCGGGGTCAGCTGCCCCATCAGCACCTTCATCATGGTGGTCTTGCCTTCGCCGTTGCGGCCTACGAAGGCTACCTTCTCCCCTCTCTTTATCTCTATGTTGGCTCCGTCGAGGATTATCTTCTCCGGCTTGTCGGGGTATGCTATCACCGCGTCCGTCACCTTGAAAGGCACGTCGCCGGAGCGCGGCGCCGGAGGGAACTTCACAGCCAGCATGCTGTTGTCCTCGAGGTCTATCTTTATGCGGTCGATCTTCTCGAGCTGCTTGATGCGGCTCTGGACCTGGTTGCTCTTTGTGGGTTTGTAGCGGAACTTCTCGATGAACTCCTCGGTCTTCTCGATCATCCTCTGCTGGTTCTCGTAGGATGCCCGCTGCTGTTCGATGCGTTCCTTGCGCAGCTCCACGAACTTGCTGTAGCCCACCTTGTAGTCATATATCTGGCCGAGGATTATCTCCACCGTACGGTTAGTACAGTTGTCGAGGAACTTGCGGTCGTGGGATATGAGCACTATGGTGCCGCTGAAGCCCTGCAGGTACTCTTCCAGCCACTGGATGGACTCTATGTCGAGGGGGTTGGTGGGCTCGTCGAGCAGCAGCACGTCGGGCTTGCGC
>JAFYZI010000073.1 GCA_017548725.1 Bacteroidales bacterium | reverse complement strand
GTGACTTTTGAGACAGCCTTCTCCTTCTCCTTGATGAGGCGGCGGATGCCGGCCAGCGCTTCGGAAGCGTTGTCGCGGACATTGCCGTAACGGTCTATTATCGAGTCTATGCGGCGGCTGACCTCAGGGAAGTATGCCACCGGCTTCGACATTTCCTTAAGGTTGGGATAGACTCCGTCCTTGCTGCGGTCGAAGAATGTGACGACCTTTCGCACGGTGTCGAGGGTGGTGCGCAGGATCACCAGGGTAGGCAGGGAGATGCTCGTGCTCTCGGAAGTCAGAGGCAGCAGCAACTCGCGGGAATCGGTGAAGCCCTCTGCGGGGAAGGTGTCTTCGAACATGCAGATAAGCCTCATCTCGTCGGTCAGCTGCAGGCGGTGGAGAATCTCCCCCGCGTCTGTGCAATACTGCTCGCCGTCTGTGCGGGCGGCTGCGTATCTCGACAGACATTTGGAGCGCACCTGGGAGCGGACCTTGTCGAAGCCTATCTTCTGTTCTATCATTTATTATACGAATTTTCGAGGGTAAGCCTCAGCTCGGCTATGCTCTGCATCGGGGTTATCTTTCCGTCCGCCACGTATGAGATGACGCCGGTCTCTTCTGAAACCACCACAACTTCGGCGTCCGTAACTTCGGAGATGCCGATGGCGGCGCGGTGGCGCATGCCGTAGCTCGGGTTGATGTCGGCCCGGTTGGTGAGGGGCAGGATGCAGCGGGCTGCCACAATCCTGTTCTGGGTCATTATGATGGCTCCGTCATGGAGGGGGGAATTCTTGAAGAAGAGGTTCTCGATGAGGCGGCGGTGCACTGCTGCGTCGATGCGGTCGCCGGTCTCGATGAAATTGTCAAGGGCAGACTTGTGGCGGAAGACGATGAGGGCGCCGGTGCGCGTCTCTGACATGTACTGGCAGGCGGCGGTGATCTCTTCGAGGGCCTCCTGGCTGATGGCCACCTCGTTGTTGAACCATGCCCTGCGCCGGTTCTTGAGCTTCTTGCGCCCGGCGAAATAGCGGTTGCCGAAGTGCAGCAGGAACTGGCGTATCTCCTGCTGGAATATGACAATCATGGCTATGACTCCCACTCCCAGCACCTGCCCCAGTATGGTCGAAAGCAGCCTCATGTTCAGCGCCTTCACCACTACCCACAGGACATACAGGAACAGGATTCCGATGAATATCGACATCGCCGAGGTGCCTCTGATGAGCCGGTAGAACTCATAGATGAGCAGAGCCACGAGCAGTATGTCGAGTATGTCTATGAATGTTATGTTGACAAAATCTATCATGGCAGATTATTGATAATTTCCAAAGATAATAAGTATCTTTGAGAAAATGAAAGTGATGGACAGCGGGGTAAGACATATCTTCAGACTGTGCGTCGCCTCCCTGGGCGACCTTTTTTTTCCACGCATGTGCATTGTGTGCGGTTCCAAGCTCGATATGGGAGAGCGACACATCTGCCCGCGGTGCGCGGACGACATCCCTTTTACCTATTTCTGGAGCTGGGAGGGCAATCCGGCGGAGCAGCGGCTGGCGGCTCTGGCTCACATCGATCAGGCCTGCAGCCTGTTTTTCTACCGCCGCGAGAGTCCCTACAGCAGCCTGATCCATAAATTCAAGTATGAGGGCGACATCCGCCTGGGCCGCCGCCTGGCCGGGATGCTGGGGGAGTATATGGCTGGAGTGTCGCAAGCTCGGGCTTTGAAAGAGGGGGATACTGTATCGCATGTGCCGGAAGAGGCTCGATCCCGGGCTTTGCCGGAAGGGGCGTCTCAACAATGTGCATTGTCTGCGGGGGCTGTTGCTGAGGGGACACAAACGAAATCTGCCCATGGGAGATTCCGTGGAATCGATGCTGTCGTGCCGGTGCCGCTGCATCCGTTGAAGAAGTTCCGCCGCGGCTTCAACCAGAGCGATGTCATCGGCCGCGAGCTGGCCGCAGCCCTCGGAGCCGCGTTCGAGCCGAAGCTCATCCGCCGGCGCCGCTATACCCGTACACAGACCCGCACCACCGACCGCCGCAGCAACATGGCCCGCGCCTTCGCCGTCAATGCGCGAGTGCTCCGCCGCCTCCAGGCCGCCGGCGTGCAGCGCATCCTTCTCGTCGACGACGTCCTCACCACCGGCAGCACCATCGCCGCCGCGGCCGCCGTCCTCCCCGACAGCTTCCGACTTTCCGCTGCCACTCTGGCCTGCGTAGAATAACAGGGCCCTCCCTTCTTTGCTCCGTACGAGCGGCTAGGGGACTAGAAAAGATAGTCCCTTGCGCCGCTGTACTGCGCTATGGGAGGGCCAATCTTTTTGCGCGTGTTTTGTAAAAAGGTGAGTATCAGGCATTAGAGTAAAGTTCTACCCCTCATATCGAGGGGTAGACTTTTATGTATAAATCAGAGAATCAGTCCTTTATAAAACACGGGCTGAAGGGCGTTCCGAAGAGAGATTCAGCTATATCCATTCCACAGAGCTGACGTCGAGAGGCTCGGGCCGGTCGCTGGGGTCGGGGGCGTAGTAGAAGGCGTATCCTTTCAGCGAGCGGGGGATGCGGCTCAGGAATTCGAGGGCCGGCTCGCCGTAATCGCCAGAGGCGCCGTAGAGCAGCATGGTCTTCTTCTCATCATCCTTCTCATACCAGCCGCCGCCGTACACCTTGCCATACCCCTTCGCAAGGTCGCAATGATTGTACACCTTGCCGTATATGAACGTGCCGGCAAGGGGCCTGTCAGGAAACGCCATTATGATGAACTTCGGATACATGGTGGAGATTCAGAACACTTCCCCAAAGGTACGCTTTTTCGCGCATTTCCCCAGCTGTCAGGTCCCGGGATGCTTTCGCCGTCCCAAAAACTGGGACGGCGAAAGCGTTTTGCCCGGGTTTTTGCTGCCGCCGTCCCTGATTTTGGGACGGCGACAGCACTGACCCCCGCAACCAGCTTCAACCGAAAGAATTTGCTATTCCACAAAAATACGTTACCTTCGCGGCGACATTCGAGGAGGACAGATTTGACTGCTTGCAACCTCCACCTAAAAAAATGCTAAAATGAAAACAAACTATCTGTTTACATCCGAGTCCGTTTCAGAAGGACATCCCGACAAAGTCGCCGACCAGATTTCAGACGCCATCCTTGACGATTTCATGCGCCAGGACCCCGCAAGCCACGTGGCCTGCGAAACTTTTGTAAGCACCGGCCTGGTAGTGCTGGGCGGTGAAGTATCGTCAGCCGACGCATACGTCGACATCCAGAAAGTAGTCCGCGAGGTCATCCGCCGCATCGGCTACACCAAGAGCGAGTACAAGTTCGACTCCGAGAGCTGCGCCGTGATCTCAGCCATCCACGAGCAGAGCGCCGACATCGCGCAGGGAGTCAACAAGGCCGACATCCTCGAGCAGGGCGCCGGCGACCAGGGCATAATGTTCGGCTATGCCTGCAACGAGACTGCCGATTACATGCCGCTGCCGCTTACCCTCGCCCACAAGGCGCTGATGATCCTGGCCGACATCCGCCGCGAGAATCCGAGCCCGATGCCTTACCTCCGCCCGGACGCCAAGAGCCAGTTCACCATCGAATATAGCCCCGAAGGCCAGGCAGTGCGCGTGCACACCTTCGTTCTTTCTACCCAGCATGACGAGTTCGACGAGGAAAAAGCTATGCAGCGCCGCATCCGCGAGGACGTGAAGAACATCCTCATCCCCCGCCTGAAAGAGACCATGGGGCCGAAAGTCGCAGCCCTTTTTGACGACAAGCTGATACTCCATGTGAACCCCACCGGCAAATTCGTCATCGGAGGCCCTCACGGCGACACCGGCCTTACCGGCCGCAAGATCGTCGTGGATACCTACGGCGGACGCGGTGCCCACGGCGGCGGAGCCTTCAGCGGCAAGGATGCCAGCAAGGTGGACCGCAGCGCAGCATACGCAGCCAGGTACATCGCCAAGAACATGGTGGCAGCCGGCGTGGCTGACGAAATCCTCGTGCAGCTGTCATATGCTATCGGCATCGCAGAGCCGGTGAGCATCTTCGTGAACACCTTCGGCAAGAGCCACTCGAGTCTCGACGACAGCGAGCTGGCCCAGCGCATCGGCAGCATGTTCGACCTGCGTCCGGCAGCCATCATCGAGAAGTTCGGCCTGCGCAATCCCATCTTCGAGCCTACTGCGGCATACGGCCACTTCGGACGCACTCCCTACAAGGCTCCGGTGGAACTGGTCCGCAGCGGCAAAAAAATAACCGAAGAACTTCAATTCTTCGGCTGGGAGCTGCTCGACAGCGTGGAGCTCTGCAAAAGCCTTCTTTAATACTACCTCTTAGGGTGCTGGGTAATGATGAAGTACCTGGTAGAAGCAGTTGAGCTGCCGTACTTGGCTTGCAACTTGACCTTGTAAGTCCTTTCTACATCCAGCGTAGAGGCAGGAACTGTGACTGTAATAGTCCAGGTGCCTGCAATCCCAGATTCGGGAGTGAAGCTTATCCCCTCATCTTCGGTGCTGGCAGTCCATGTGGCGTTAGAGACGAAGGTGGTGGTGATCTGTCCACCCTCGGGCCCCATTTCGCCAAGGGCAGGATAGATGTTGGTGCCGACAGAATAATCCTCGCAGGAGCTCAGCAGGAGCGCTGCGGCCATGATGGCAAATGCGAAGAAACGTTTGAATCTCACTGCGATATTGTTTGAATCGGTTGGGCAAATTTAAGATATTAAATGATATCTTTGCAAAAATTCTGCCGCGTATGAAAAAAGTGTTGATGGCGATATTGGCTGCAGCAGTGCTTGTAGCAGCGGCTGCCGGTGCGGCTTCCTGCGAGAAGTACGTCCTGCCGATGCTTTCCCTGAGCCAGGACACTCTTCTGGTTAACAAATCTGCGCAGCAGCTGTCCCTGACAGTCAACTCCAACGTGCAGTGGGAATTCGATGTTGCCGGCGCCAATGTGGATTGGGTCTACTTCGACCCCGAGTGGGGAGAGACGGGCAGGAAAGTGACAATCTCGATAGAAGAAAATACCAGCGGCGCCGTCCGCAAGGCGACAGTGCCGGTCCAGTCTCAGACCATCCAGAAACATCTGCTGATCGTCCAGTCGGGGGACGGAAACATTCCCGAAATCTAAGGCATTTCTCTCAGCCTGACCTCAATCCCTGAACCCTCCAGATCTGCGCAGAGCTGCTGCAGGTCGGTAACCTCTTCGACCTGTCCGTAATGGTACGGATAGAAGATGCGCGGCTTGATGATCTTGGCGGCATTGACGGCCTGGCGCACAGTCATCGTGAACGGCTGGTTCACGGGCAGGAAGGCGATGTCGATGCCCGTCCCTGCGAGCCTGTGGAT
>JAFYZI010000072.1 GCA_017548725.1 Bacteroidales bacterium | reverse complement strand
CTAAGGCCGACACAGTGCGCAAGCAGTGCGAATTGAGGGGAGAGAGCCTGAACGTCGCCGACATAGAGCAGAAATACAAGGAAGGCTCTACTGCAGTCAAGGAGAACTCAGACTTCGGCAGGGTGTTCGGCCGCATAATCTGCATCTTCATCGGCTTTATCCTCCTCATGATGGGAGTGTCCGGCCTCGTGGCAGGCGGCCTGGCAGCCTTCGGCTCTACAGCAGTATTCCACTTCGACATCGGCATGATCAACGAGTTCATCAGTGAGATCTTCGAAGAGCTTGGCTCAAGCTACACCGGCTTCTTCACCGGCATTCCCGCAGTGACCAAGATACTGCTGATAGTGTTCGGTTCGCTGGCTTACTTCCTGCCGTGCATCGGCCTGATTTACGCCGGCATCCACTTGATGTTCAACCTCAAGTCTCCTTCATGGAGGCCCGGCCTTGTGATCTTCATCCTCTGGCTGCTCTCTATCATCGCTTTCTTCGTGATGCTGATCATTGCAGCAGCAACAGGTGCGACATTCGGTCATACGGTGACGGCATTCATTCCGTTCCTGTTCTGACCAGGACCGGCAGATGGTCGCTGACCCCGCCGTTGTAGCGCGGCCCGACGAAGGTGCGCTTCGGCTTCAGACCCAGAAACTGAGTGTCGCGCTCCATAAGGAACGACGCCTCGAAGATGCTGAAAGCCGCCCCTTCGTCAGCCAGCTGCCGGGATACCAAAGCCTGATCGATCAATTCCCACTTGCCTTTGTAGCGGATAGAGCCCTTGCCCTGCCGCCACAGAGGCAAGGCCATATTTATAAGGCTGCAACTGTCGGCCAGAGAGGTCAGCGTCTCGCTGTCCGGAGTGTCGTTGAAGTCGCCCACCAGCAGTATTCGGGCCGACGGGTCGGCAGTCTGCAGGAAGTCGAGACGTTCCTGCAGCAGCCGGGACACCGCGATGCGCCGGCTGTCGGACGATGAGGCGCCGCCGCGCTTCGAAGGCCAGTGGTTCACAAAAAGATGCAGCGGCGCCGCGGCGGAATCCCCAGCCACCCTCAGCCTGCAGTAGAGAATCTCCCTCGTCGCAAAGCCCTCCACAGTGAGGAACTCCGTGGCCTCGGCAGTCAGCCTCGCCGGGTCGTAGAGCAGGGCTACGTCGATGCCGCGGGCGTCCGGGCTCTCGCGGTGCACTATCCGGTAACCCACCCTGGCCAGCGGCGTGTTCTCGGCAAGGTCGCCCAGCACACGCCGGTTCTCCACCTCCGCCAGGGCAATCACGGCCGGCATCTCCCCGAGGCTGTCCGCAGTGGCGATCAGCCCCTTCGCTATTAAATTCCGCTTGGCCAGATAGCGTTTCCTGTTCCAGTGGTAATCCCCGTCCGGGGTGAAGTCCTCGTCGGCCTTGTCCCTCTCGTCGCGGGTGTCTAAATAGTTCTCGACGTTCCAAAAGACGACCTGTGCGCGACTTTCGAGGGCCGCGCACAGGAGTAATACCATTATCGCCACTATCTCCCGCCTCATCCCATGTAGTGTTCAGAATCAGTTGAGAGTCATCTCGTTGAGCAGGTAGCCCGCCCCTCCGAATTTGTCGATGATGAACAGTACGTAGCGGATGTCGACGCAGATGCAGCGCTGCAGGTCGGGCTCGAAGATGATGTCGCCGGACATCGCCTCCCAGTTGCCGTCGAAGGCCAGGCCGGTGAGCTCACCACGTCCGTTGAAGACGGGACTGCCGGAGTTGCCGCCGGTGATGTCGCCGGTCATGATGAAGCAGTTCGGCATGCTGCCGTCAGGGTTGGCGTAGCGGCCGAAGTCCTTGGCTGCATAAAGCTCCTTGAGCTTGGCCGGAACCACG
Organism: Bacteroidales bacterium; assembly: GCA_017548725.1. Taxonomy (GTDB): domain Bacteria; phylum Bacteroidota; class Bacteroidia; order Bacteroidales; family UBA932; genus Equibacterium. Next base: position 1,400 of record JAFYZI010000072.1, on the reverse strand, counting down.
AACTCCCAGTTGTCGGGGTCTTCCTTCTCCATGACGCCCTTCAGGGTAGTGTAGTATTTGTAGATGACGCCATCCTTGGGCTCGTAGGCCTTCACGGTGCCATAGGTGAGGCGCATGGTGGAGTTGGCGTCGGGATAGACCGCCTTGCCGGCGTTCATTTCCAGCTGGCCGGCGATGTATTTCTTGTGGGCAGCCTCGAGCTTCTCTGCCAGCTCGTTGTAGGCCAGCGAAACGGCGATGCCGACGGTGCGGTAGTCCTGCACGAACATGTAGGCCGGGTCGTCCACGAAGCTGATGCGGCCGTTTGCAGCCTTGGCAGCTATGTCGGTCTTGGCTTTTTCCAGAGATGAGAAAGCGCTGGTGGCGAAGAGGTCGTCCACATAAGCGTCGATGTCGCCGGCGAACTCACTGTCGATTACCTCGAAGAACTCGGGCAGCAGATCTGCAGGCAGCTTGTCCTTGGCCACGCGGATCATTTCTTTTGTAACCTTGACGTCGGTGGGCATGTTGTAGTCCTTGTAGAAGCCTTCCATGTATGTGAGGACGGCATCCATCAGATCGGCGCGGGTGGCCTCGTTGAAGCTGTCGTAGTTGCGCAGGCGGGTGCTCACGTTATTGGCAACGGAGCCGATCTCAACCCTTCCGAGCGACTCGGTCAGATAGGTGAGGTTGACATCGTACTGGGTCATCTTGTCGACCAGGCTGTATATTTCGTCAAGCACGCCAGCATATTTCTTGTTGCGGCCGGGCTTGGCTGCGATCCAGTTGCGGAAAGCGTTGTCGTTCTCGTAGCGGCGCTCCTCGACCTTCAGGTTGGCGATCTGCTCGTTCATGCCGATCCAGTTCTTCCAGTAGTTTGAAGAGCTTGAATACTTGCTGGCATATTTCAGCCTTACTGCGGGGTCGGCCAGCATGTCGGCCATCAGCACTTCCTGACGGTGGCCGCGGCAGTAGATACCAGCCTCGTTGCCGGCCCTTACCATTGAAATCTCAGGGCCTGTGAGGTAGCGGTTGGTGCTGCCCGGGTAGCCGATGATCATCGAGAAGTCACCCTCGTTGATGCCCTTCAGGGAGATGGTCAGATGGGTGGCGGGGTTGTAGGGCACATTGTCTGGAGAGTATTCAGCCGGGTTGCCGTTGGCGTCGGAATAGATGCGGAACATCGAGAAGTCGCAGGTGTGGCGGGGCCACATCCAGTTGTCGGTGTCGGCACCGAACTTGCCGATGGAACTCGGGGGTGCGCCCACGAAGCGGACATCGCGGTAGATCTTGTAGACAATCAGATAGAAATAGTTGCCGCCGTAGAGGGCAGATACAGTTGCGCTGAGGAACTTGTTGCCGCCGACAGCCTCGTCGATCATCTTCTGGGCGGCGGCGTTCATCAAGCTGTCGCGCTGATT
>JAFYZI010000071.1 GCA_017548725.1 Bacteroidales bacterium | reverse complement strand
TCCGGCGGGAAGCATATCCTCCCATTTGCTGCTGAAATCTTTCAGCGTAGTGATATTAGGCTCCCACGGCTCTGTGTCGGCGGGATAGAACGGATCGTACTCGTCGTAAGCATACTCGTCAGCCAGGCCGGCGAAGGCATGCCCGAACTCATGGACGAAGACGATGCCAGAGGTGGGATGGTCGCTGCAGGCCACGGACATATTGTTGTAGATACCTCCGCCGCCATAGAGCGGAGTGTTCACAAGGATGATCACATGCTCGAACGGTACCGTCCCGAGCGCATCATAGAGCTTGCGCATGGACGAGGTGGTGAGGTAGCGGTTGCTGTAGAATGTATCGTAGTGCGAAGCCACGGCGGTGTCGTGCCATACGCCCTCGTGGGGCACGCTGGGACCTTCGTCAGCCGAAGGCACGAAGACCGCGCGGATGTTGAAGCGGTCGCTGTATGATGTGTACGGCTCGGTAGCAAAGAGGCAGTCGCGAATCAGATTCCCTGCGTCTGCATAGAACTTATCCTTCTGTCCAGCCAGATATCCTTCGCTGATGACAACGAGATCCAGCGCCTTGTCGACGAGCCCGCCCTCCTGCAGCATCCGGAGCTCAGACTTCCCGGCCTGCACCTTCCTTATCAGTATATCGGCCGGATCCACGCTGTGCACTATCCTCGCCGACACGGCCGCATGGGTATCAAAGAGCGTTACCTCGACCGTCACAGGCTCGCGAGGGAACGGCACCTGCAGGCAGAGCTCGAAAGCGCGGGCGCGCGATTCAGCCTCCGGCGTGGCCAGCCACTCCTGGAACAGCGATGAGAAGCCGTTCTTGTAGAGCACCTGAGAGGAGCGCCCGTCGCGGACCACAACCTGCCCGTTGCCGCTGAGCAGCAGGGTGTCCAGATGCTCGCGGCGTCCGGCCCAGACCGAAGTCTGCAGCATATCCTCCAGATATATATCCTGATGTGACACATCTCCGGCCAGAACATAGTCCAGCCGAAGGGTAGCATCCTCAAAGAAACCGTCGAAAGTCAGCTCCCGCGGCGGGAACACAACCCCCGCAGGCTCCTCACCCATCTCAAACTCCAGCGTCCCGCCCCGCATGATGCGCCGGTGCTTCAGGAACGGCCGCTTCAGCTCCCGCCCGTTCAGAGTCACCTTCTGCACATAATCTCCCTTGCCGGAAGTCAGAATGGTGAACGTCCGCCCGTTCTCCAGATGCAGCACGGCATTGCTGAAGACCGGAGCGCCGAGCGCATACTCGCCGCTGCCCGGACACACCGGATAGAAGCCCAGCGTCGCGAAGATGTACCACGCACTCATCTGGCCCGAATCGTCGTTGCCGCTCAGCCCGCCCGGAGTGTTGCGGTACTCCGTAGCAATAATGTCACGCACCGCAGCCTGAGTCTTCCAGGGCTGCGAAGTATAGTCGTAGAGCCACGCCACCTGATGGCAGGGCTCATTGCCGTGCCAGTAGCGCTTCTCGGTAAACATGGAGTCAAGACGGGCGATGAAGACCTCCTCCCCTCCCATCTCTTTGATCAGGCCCTGGACATCCTGCGGCACATACCAGGCATAATGGGCCGGAGTGCCCTCAGTGATGAACGAAGTCTTCTGCAGATAATTGTCATCGGTAAGGAAGCTGCCGTCGGCATAGCGCCCCTGCGGCCAATGAGTCACGGGGCTGAACACGTTGCGCCAGTTGCCGGAACGCTTTCGGAAGCGCAGCCAGTCGGCGAAGTGCCCCAGCTTCCGGGCCATCTGCGAGAGGCACCAGTCGTCGTATGCATACTCCATCGTACGGGACACCTGCTCCTTCTTATGGAAAGCGAACGGCACCTCATCCTCCAACGGCACATAGCCGTACTGCAGATAGGGTTGCAGCGCCCTTCGGCCCCGGCCGTCCTCATAGAGGCTGTCATCAGGCGTCTCGAGGGCATTCTTCCGCATCGCCTTGTAGGCCTTGCTGACGTCGAAGCCACGGATGCCCTTTGTCCACGCGTCCACTATCATGCTGACGCAGTGGTCGCCGATCATGGCGTTGGTGTAACTGCCCCAGCAGGGGAAGATGGGCAGCCAGCCGCCGCGGTCGTACTTGCGCAGCAGGGCGTTCACCATCTCGGAAACCCGCGAGGGCTCGATTATGGTCAGCAGCGGATGCAGGGCTCGGTAGGTGTCCCACATCGAGAAATCGTCGTAATCTGCGGCCTCACCGGCATCGCTCACCGTGCGCGGCAGCAGCGAAGCCCTCCATAAAGAGCCGTAGAAATGCTTCACAACCTCCTCGTCAGCCCCGTCCACATCGACCAGCGCAAATCGCGCCGCCCAGATTGAATCGAGGTCGGCCTTGACGCTGTAGAAGTCCCAGCCGGGAATCTCGGCCGCCAGGTTGGCCCGGGCAGCCTCGATACTCTTGAAGGACGATGCAGCCTTGACCACATGCAGCCCGCGGGTCTTGAAACGCACCAGAAGAGTCTCTCCAGGCACATATTCCACAACTTCGAAATCCTCGTCGCAAAGCACTGTGAAATGCCCGCTGAAGCCGGCCGGACGCCCGCTGCCCTGATAGATGCGGTGCACAGGGTTGCTGCCTACAATCTCCCGCGAGCCGTCGGCAGGGCGCTCCAGCACCCCTTCCTTCTCATCGCTTATGACGGTGATGCACAGATACT
>JAFYZI010000070.1 GCA_017548725.1 Bacteroidales bacterium | reverse complement strand
CTTTATCCCTATAGAGAACCATGTGTTTTCGCGGGCTATTCGAAGGGTGCGGCGTGCTATGCGGGAGGCGAGGGCCACCTTCGATGGCTTGTCGTCCATCAGCACTACGTCGGCTGCCTCTATTGCGGCATCTGAGCCGAGAGCTCCCATGGCGATGCCGATGTCTGCCCTTGCCAGCACCGGAGCGTCGTTTATGCCGTCGCCCACGAAGACCAGCGTGCTGCCGGCAGGTTTCGCTGCGAGCAAAGCCTCCACCTTTGCCACCTTGTCGGCCGGCATAAGGCCTGCGTGCCACTCGTCGATGCCCGTTTCTGCCGCGACAGCCCTTCCTACATCTTCATGGTCGCCGGTCAGCATTACAGTCTTTGCCACACCCAGACCCTTCAGCTCCTTTATTGCTTCTGCAGAGTCGGCCTTTAGGCGGTCGGAGATTACTATATGGCCCAGATATGTGCCGTCCTGGCTGACGTGGATTATGGTGCCGGCTTTCTCGCAGGCATGCCAGCCGGCTCCGGCCAACTCCATCATCGCCGGGTTGCCGACGCACACTTTGTGACCGTTGACCATGGCTTCGATGCCCTTTCCGGACACTTCGTGGACATCTTCTATCACGCAGTCGTCATTCTCTTCAGGGTATGCGGCGCGCAGCGAGGCGGCTATCGGATGGGTGCTGAAGCGCTCCACATGGGCTGCCAGATGCAGCAGCTCCTTCTGCTCGATGATCTCAGGATGCACTGCCACCACTTCGAAGACACCTTCGGTGAGAGTGCCGGTCTTGTCGAATACAACAGTTCCCATCTTTGAAAGAGCTTCGAGGTAGTTGGAACCTTTCACCAGGATGCCTTTGCGGGAAGCTCCGCCGATGCCGCCGAAGAATGCCAGAGGCACGCTGAGCACGAGAGCGCAGGGGCATGACACCACAAGGAACATCAGGGCGCGGTAGAGCCAGGTGGAGAATGTACCGCCCAGCAGCGTCGGCACGATGGCCAGCAGCACTGCGGCTGCCACCACGATGGGCGTATAGACCTTGGCGAAACGGGTTATGAAGTTTTCGCTGCGGGATTTGTGCTGCGAGGCATGCTCCACGAGCTCCAGTATCTTTGATGCGGTAGACTCTCCGAACTCCCTGCCGACTTTCACGCGAAGCACTCCGCTCAGATTGACGCAGCCTGAAAGGATCTCATCCCCTTCTTCGATCTTCCTCGGCACGCTCTCGCCTGTAAGGGCGACAGTGTCAAGGCTGGAAGTTCCTTCCTCCACGATTCCGTCCACAGGCACCTTCTCGCCCGGTTTAATAACAATCATGTCCCCGACCTTCAGCTCTTCGCAATGGACTACGGCGATCTGCCCGTCCCGCTCCAGATTGGCAGTGTCGGGGCAGATGTCCATCAGGTGGGAGATGCTCTTGCGGCTGCGGCCTTCAGCGATACCTTCGAACAGCTCGCCGACCTGGAAGAACAGCATAACGAAGACTGCCTCCGGGAACTGGGTGGCGGCCTCCGGCAGAAAACCTATGCCCAGCGCGCCGAGGGTGGCGATGCTCATGAGGAAGTTCTCATCGAGAGCCTCTCCATGCGCTATGCTCTCCGCCGCCTCCTTAAGAGTGTCGAATCCGGCTACAAGATAGGGTACAAGATATATCAACAGCAGCTGCCAGGTAGGCAGGCTGGTCTTCTTCTCTATAATGACGGCTGCAATCAGCAGCAATGAAGCGACAGCAATCCTGATTATGCTGCTGCGTAATTCGCTGCCTTCTTCGTTGTGGTGATGGTGTTCGTGGTGGTGTTCGTGTGCCATAGCTTTGCTTGCTTGTTTCGACGGCAAAGGTATGGGGCCGGTGGTGCAACTCAGTTGCAATGTTTGCGGCATGCTGGGCAGATGCCGCTGACCATGTAGTTTACAGACTCGCCGTCATAGCCGGCAGGCAGCGCTATGTCAGGGATCGGGATGTCTTCGAGGCAGAAAGTCTTACGGCAGCTGGTGCAGTAGAAATGCACGTGTGCGTCTTCATCGTGGTCGTCTGAATGGCTGTGGCATAGCTCGTAACGTACGCCGTCGCCTCCATCCTGGATGGTGTGGACCAAGTGCTGCTCGCGGAAGAGCGTCAGAGTGCGGCTGATGCCTGACTTGTCGATGCTGCCGATGGCCTCCTCGAGTTCCATCATCGACATAGGACGGCCCGCCTTGTGGAGGGCTTCAGCCACGAGGATTCGGTTCGCGGTGGGCTTTACACCGTGATGCATCATGAGGTCTATGACATCTGTATTGTGCATTGCAGCAACAAAAATAGCCAATTCTATGTTTTTTATCGTACTTTTGAATGACCAAATTTGACGGCTATGAAAAACAATTCCTTCATTGCATGCATAGCGCTGACTTGCCTTATCGCTCTGGCAACAAGCATGACCCCGGACCCTTCTCTCGACAAGTCCGACTTCGTGAAAATATCTGACGCAATTCCGGAGGTGATACTGGAGGTACGCTATTTCAGCACTTACAATTTTGTCGGAGACCGCATCAACGGCTATAACGCTCCGGTATCTTACCTGACCAAAGAGGCCGCAGCCGCCCTCAAGGTGGCCAGCGACGCAGCTGTCAAGGACGGCTACCGCATCCGCGTATACGACGCATACAGGCCGCAGGATGCCGTCGACCATTTCAAGGCATGGGCGAAGGACGTCGACGACACCAGGATGAAGGCATATTTCTATCCCGACCTCGACAAGTCAGTCCTTTTCAAGCTGGGTTACATTGCTTCCAGGTCCGGCCACTCAAGGGGCAGCACCATCGACCTGACCCTTTTCGACATGTCTACCGGTCACAATGTAGACATGGGAGGTACCTTCGACTTTTTCGGAGAGCTCTCGCATCCCGACTACAAGGGCGTCACTCCGGAGCAGTACGCCAACCGCATGTACCTCCGCAAGCTGATGATGGACGCCGGCTTCAAGCCCTACAGCGAAGAGTGGTGGCATTTCACCCTCGTGGACGAACCTTTCCCCGACACTTATTTCAACTTCCCTAACGAGTAAAGACCCCGTCAGCTCCGGATCCTTCTGAGATATGGCAAAGAGAGACAATCACAAGCTTCTTACCGAAGGTCCCGTCTCCAAGGCCATACTGGCTCTGGCTCTGCCTGCATGCATCAGCATGCTGGTGACCAGCATCTACAGCATAGTCTCCACTTTCTATGTAGGCCGCATCAGCACCCAGGCTACCGCCGCGGTAGGCGTCAGCTTCTCCGCCATGTCGGTCATCCAGGCCCTCGGCTTCATGTTCGGCCAAGGCTCCGGCAAGTATATTTCCAGAGAGCTGGGAGCCCGTCACATAAAGAATTCCGAGCAGATGGCCATCGTCGGGCTGGTGCATTCACTTCTCTGCGGCGTCGTGCTGGGCATCGCGGGCCTGCTGTGCCTGCGTCCTCTGTCGATCCTGCTCGGCTCGACTCCCACCATCCTTCCGGACACCATGTCCTTCCTGTCGTATGTGCTCATCGCATCTCCGTTCATCATGGGTTCCATCGTGCTCAACAACCAGATGCGCTTCCAGGGCAATGCGAGCTATGCGATGTGGGGCATCATCTCCGGAGCCCTGCTGAACATAGTGCTGGCTCCGATCCTGATTTTCGTGCTGCACATGGGCATCCGCGGAGCCGGCATCTCGACTCTGGTGGGACAGGCCTTCGGCTTTCTGGTGCTGCTGCTGATGTACCGCAAGGCTGACGATCTGAAGCTGTCCCTGCGTAATTTCGTATGGGGTCACGGCCATTTCAAGGAGATTCTGGCCGGCGGCACGCCTTCTCTCACCCGCCAGGGACTGGCCAGCATCAGCATTGCGCTTCTGAACAATGCGGCAGGAGTGTACGGCGACGAGGCGATAGCCGGCATGTCGATAGTAGCAAGGATAGCCTTCATATTCCTCGCTGTAACTATCGGCCTCGGCCATGGATTCCAGCCGCTGTGCGGATTCTCATACGGCGCCGGCCTGTACGGCAGGGTCCGCAAGGGCTACGGCTTCGTGCTGCGGCTGGGCACTGCAATAATGCTGGTCTTCGCTGCGTTGGGACTGATATTCCCGGAAGCTATGGTAGGCTTCTTCCGCAATGACCCGAAGGTTATCGAAGTCGGAGCGGCCGCCCTGCGCTGGCAGATGGTGACGCTGCCGCTCGTGCCGCTAGTCATGTATACCAACATGATACTCCAGACCACCCGTCACCCCTGGGAGGCCAACATCATGGCCATGTCCCGCAACGGCCTCTTCTTCATCCCTATAATTCTAATCCTGCCGCGCCTGCTCGGCCTCAGCGGCGTAGAGATGGCCCAGGCGGTCGCAGACGCAATGTCCGCGATCCTCGCAGCGATAGTCATCGTAAGATTCTTCAGGAAACTGCCGAAAGAGAGTTAAGACTCGACATCCACGTCCTGCGCATGCTCCTTCGGAAGGCCGGCCTTCTTCTTATGCACCTTCCAAAGGCGGTGGGCCTTTAGCTTGCGGACCAATCTGGACAACACGCCGTGCTGGCGCTGGAATTCCTCCGTAGCTCCTTTGAAAAACCCCCTTATCCCGGCCAGAACTATCAGGACGGCAAAGACCAGAAGGGTGAAAACTATAGTGAACAGAAGAAGCATGGGGCAAATTTATGAGAGCAGCTCTTTGACGATTCCCGAGATGGTACGGCCGTCGGAGAGGCCGGCGAGGGCCTTGTTGGCAGCGCCCATCACCTTGCCCATATCTTTGATGGAAGTGGCTCCCACCTGGGAGATGATCTCCTGAACCTTGGCTTTGACTTCCTCGACAGAAAGCTGCTTGGGAAGGTACTTCTCCATGACGGCGGCTTCGGCGAGCTCATTGTCTGCAAGCTCCTGACGGCCTGCAGCAACATACTGCTCTGCAGACTCCTTGCGTTGCTTCACAAGCTTCTGGATCATCTTGAGGATGTCCCCGTCGGTGACTTCCTTGCTGCCTGCTTCGCTGGTCTTGAAAAGAAGGATTTCGCCCTTGATGGCGCGGGTAGCTGCCATGGCTACGGCATCCTTGGCCTTCATCGCGGCCTTGATGTCTTCCTGAATCTGTTGTTCGAGTATCATATTGTTTATGTAGTTTTTTCTATTGCCCAAAATTACGAAAAATTCCGTACCTTACAGTCATAAAACTCCAATGCAATATGATCAACGATTTTATCTACAACATTCCTGTGAAGGTGTATTTCGGCCGTGACCACCTTCACCATCTTGGGGATGAACTCAAACGCTTCGGCACCCGCGTGCTGATGACCTATGGCGGAGGCTCCATCAAACGTATGGGCCTTTACGATAAAGTAGTCAAAGAAATCAAGGCTGCCGGCCTGGAGCTCTTCGAGCTTGACGGCATCGAGCCGAACCCCCGCATCGAATCTGTCCGCAAGGGCGCCCAGATGTGCAAGGACCACAAGATCGACGTGCTGCTCGCAGTCGGCGGCGGCTCTACCATCGACGCCACCAAGTGGATTGCAGCAGGTGCCTGCGTAGATTTCGATCCCTGGGACTTCCTGGACCTGAAGAAATGTGCTCCGGTAAAGAAGGCTCTCCCCATCGTCGACATCCTGACTCTGTCAGCTACCGGTTCCGAGATGGACACTGCTGCCGTCATCAGCAACCCCGAGACTAAGGACAAGATCGGCCGTCTCGACCCGATGATCCTGCCGAAGGTGTCTTTCCTCAATCCTGAGAACACTTTCACGGTAAGCCCTTACCAGACTGCCTGCGGCTCTTCAGACATCATGAGCCACATCATCGAGGTGTATTTCAATACTGAAGACGACCTCTACATGCTCGACACCTTCATGGAGGGTATGATGAAGACTGTCATCAAGTACGCCCCCATCGCGATGAAGGAGCCCGACAACTACGAGGCCCGCGCCAACCTGATGTGGACGTCTTCATGGGCCATCAACGGCTTCGTGACTTCCGGCAAGACACATGAGTGGTCATGCCACCCCATGGAGCATGAGCTGTCTGCATTCTACGACATCACCCACGGTCACGGTCTTGCCATCCTGACTCCGAGATGGCTCGAGTACTGCCTCGACGAGAGCAATGTCTACAAGTATGTCCAGTTCGGCGTGAACGTCTTCGGCATCGACCCGAGCCTGCCCGCCATGGACATCGCCCACAAGGCCATCGACCTCCTCGCAGACTTCTTCTTCAAGACCCTCGGTCTGAAGAGCACCCTTCCCGAAGTCGGCATCGACGAGACCAACTTCGAGATCATGGCCGGCAAGTCCGTATGCTTCGGCACCCTGAACGGCTTCAAACCCCTCCAGCAGAAGGATGTCATCGAAATCTACAAGATGTGCATGAAGTAGATTCACATTTGAGGTAAAACAAAAAAGAAGGATGACCGGAATCGGCCATCCTTCTTTTTTGTGCACAGCTGGTAGCTTAGGCTGTGTAAGTACCTGAGATGGTGTCTCCGCCGTGGCCGGTCCAGTTGGTGTGGAAGAATTCTCCGCGCGGACGGTCGGTGCGCTCGTAAGTGTGGGCGCCGAAGTAGTCACGCTGAGCCTGGAGCAGGTTGGCAGGAACGCGGTCGCAGCGATAGCCGTCGTAGTAGGTAAGAGCGGCGGTGAGAGCCGGAACCGGGATGCCGTTGGTGAGAGCGGTGGCAAGCACGTTGCGCCAGCCGGCCTGAGCCTCTTCGAGTTTCTTGCAGAAGAACGGGTCGACCATGAGATTCTCAAGAGCAGGATTGTTGGTGAACGCATCTTTGATCTTGCCCAGGAAGACTGAACGGATGATGCATCCGCCGCGCCACATCAGGGCGATTCCGCCGTAGTTCAGATCCCAGCCGTACTCCTTGGCAGCTGCGCGCATCAGAGTGTAGCCCTGAGCGTAAGAAATGATCTTGGCAGCGAACAGAGCCTTCTGGAGGTCTGCGAGGAACGCCTTCTTGTCGCCCTTGAAAGCAGGTTTCGGGCCGGCAAGAACCTTGGAAGCCTTTACCCTCTCGTCTTTCTGAGCAGACAGGCAGCGTGCGAACACGGCCTCTGAGATCAGAGTCAAAGGAACACCCTGGTCGAGAGCTGAGATGGCAGTCCATTTACCTGTACCCTTCTGGCCTGCGGTGTCGAGGATGAAGTCGACAACTGCCTCGCCTTCCGGAGTCTTGTATGCAAGGATGTCGCGGGTGATCTCGATAAGATAGCTGTCGAGGTCGCCCTTGTTCCACTCGGTGAACACCTCGCTCATTTCCTCATTGCTCATGCCGAGCAGATCCTTCATGATCTGGTAGCACTCGCAGATGAGCTGCATGTCGCCGTACTCGATGCCG
>JAFYZI010000069.1 GCA_017548725.1 Bacteroidales bacterium | reverse complement strand
GGCTGCAAGCTCCTCGAAACCAGCCTTGTTTTCCTTAAGTATCTTGACGGCAGTCTTCTGAGCCTGCACTATCAGTTTCTTCACCTCGGCGTCGATAAGCTCGGCAGTCTTCTCGCTGAAAGGCTTGCTGAGAGCCATCTCCGAGCGGCCGGTCGAATCGTAGAACGACACATTGCCGACGGCGTCGCTCATGCCGAAGTATGACACCATAGCGTAAGCCTGCTTGGTGAGCTTCTCGAGGTCGTTCAGCGCGCCTGTAGACAGATGGCCGGTAGTCATCTCCTCGGCCACACGACCTGCGATGGTAGAAGCCATCTCGTCGAGCATCTGCTCCTTGGTGGTGAGCTGCTTCTCATCGGGCAAATACCACGCTGCGCCCAGGGCCTGTCCGCGCGGGATGATGGTAACCTTCAGCAGCGGGTTGGCATTGGGCAGCATCCAGCTGACAGTGGCATGGCCTGCCTCATGGTGGGCTATGGTGTTCTTCTCCTGGTCGGATATAATCTTGCTCTTGCGCTCGAGTCCGCCTACTATACGGTCGATGGCATCCAGGAAGTCCTGTTTGTCGATGGCCTTCTTGCCGTGACGGGCTGCGATCAGCGCCGCCTCGTTGCAGACATTGGCTATGTCGGCGCCCGAGAAGCCCGGAGTCTGCCTTGCCAGGAAATCTATATTGAAGCCGTCTACCAGCTTGAGGTTACGCATGTGCACCTTGAAGATGTCGAGCCTCTCCTTGAGTTCAGGCAGCTCGACGTTGATCTGACGGTCGAAACGGCCGGCACGCATCAGCGCCTTGTCGAGCACATCGGCACGGTTGGTGGCTGCGAGGATGATGACTCCGGAGTTAGAGCCGAAGCCGTCCATCTCGGTCAGCAGCTGGTTGAGGGTGTTCTCCCTCTCGTCGTTGGACGAATATCCTATATTCTTGCTGCGGGCGCGGCCCACGGCGTCTATCTCGTCGATGAATACTATGCAGGGGGCTTTCTCCTTGGCCTGACGGAAGAGGTCGCGGACGCGGGAGGCACCCACGCCGACGAACATCTCCACGAAGTCGGAGCCAGACATAGAAAAGAACGGCACATCTGCCTCACCTGCCACAGCCTTGGCCAGCAAAGTCTTGCCGGTGCCCGGAGGGCCTACCAGCAGGGCGCCTTTCGGAATCTTTCCGCCGAGGGTGGTGTATTTCTTCTGGTTGCGCAGGAAGTCGACGATCTCCATCACCTCCACCTTGGCCTCCTCGAGGCCGGCCACGTCCTTGAAGGTAACCTTCTGGGTAGAACTGTTCTTGTCGTACATCTTAGCCTGCGACTTACCCACGTTGAACACGCCGTTCGGCCCGCCGCCGGCACCCATGTTGCGCATAGGACGGAAGAGCAGCAGCCACATGGCAATCAGCAGCACGGGGAACAGCAGCCAGTCAACTATCCGCATCCAGTTGTTGTTCTGCTCCTCGGTGACAACCTCGAAGCGCTTGTCTTCCGGCATCTCCTCCAGCACCTGGCCGAACTCTTCCTCGGGCTCGAAACTGCCAGACACGAGGAAATAGAACTGCGGCCCGGTGACAGGGTCTACGCCGCCGAAAAGGTTGCGGTACTTGCCGACGCTGTCCTGCCTGATATAGATCTCGCCTTTGTCGAGATTCCTTGTGAACACTATCTTCTCGACATCTCCGCTGGCCAGCATGTCGTCCTTGATCGACAGCCACTCCTTCTTGATGGGTTCAGTGCCGCCGCCGATGCTCTGCCACATGTAGATCAGCACACCGAAGATGGCGATGTACAGCAGGATGGTGAATATGTTGACATTGGGCTTCTTGCCGCTTGGCGCGCCGCCGCCCTGAGGGTTTATGGGGTTTCTTTTATTGCTCATCGTACTCTGTTTTCTTCGCATCGGCCCAAAGGTCTTCCAGGCGATAGAACTCCCTGTATTCTGTCTTGAAAATATGAACCACTATATTACCATAATCGAGTATCACCCAGAAAGCGTTCTCGCGTCCCTGCTTGCGGATGGGGCCGCGCTTGCATTTTTCGAGCATGGACTCCTCCACGTTGTCGCAGATAGCAGCGACCTGGGTGGCGCTGTCTGCGTTGCACACTACAAAATAATCGGAGATAGCTGTGCCGATGGCTGTAAGGTCGAGGCTGACCACGCCTTTAGCCTTCTTGTCGAGCATTGCATCGGCTATCACCTGCAATTCTTTTTTGTCTTCGTTCTCTACCATATTTTATTAACTTTGGCCCTCGTCGGACAAAATTCCGGCCAATTTCCATATCAGTGGTAAATTTATGAAAATTAAATGGTTTAAAACAATCGATTCCACCAATAATCGCATAGCCCGCGACAAGGAGTCTCTCGCCGACAAAACGGTCTACATGACTGATTTCCAGACAGCCGGCAAGGGTCAGCGCGGCAATGGCTGGGAGAGCGCGACGGCTGAAAACCTGCTGTTTTCAATACTCTTCAAGCCTGCTGACATTTTGGCGGAAGACCAGTTCATAATATCGCAGGCTGTCACCCTCGGCATAGTGGAATATGTCAGGAGCAAGGGCATCACCGCGAAGATCAAATGGCCGAACGACATATATGTGGGCGACCGCAAGATCTGCGGCATCCTGATAGAGAACGCCATCAACGGCAGTTCGCTCGTCAGCAGCATTGTCGGGATCGGGTTCAACCTCAACCAGCTTTCCTTCAGCCCTTCCATTCCCAACCCGGTGTCGCTGTCGGCCCTGACCGACGTGCAATACGACCTCAAGGAGGAGCTGCTGAGCCTTCTGCACTTCATCTTTACGGAATATGACAGGCGTTCGCCGCAGACCGAAGAGCGCTACGCCACCTCGCTATACAGGCTGGGCAAGCCGCATTCATATATCCACACAGCCAGCGGGAACACTTTTACGGGGACTATCAAAGGGGTTGACAAGACCGCAAGGGTCATAATAGATACAGAAGAAGGCGAAAAAGCCTTCGCCTTCAAAGAAATCCAGTATATAATCTGATATTCTAAAGCTCTGCCATCCGGCTGATGCAGGCCTTCGGATCTTCGGCGGTGAACACTGTGTTGCCAGCCACGAAGATGTCGACGCCGGCCTTGCGCAGCATGGTCACGTTGTCGAGGTTTATGCCGCCGTCGATCTGGATGAGGAAGTCAGCACCCTCGTCCTTGCGCATCTTGCGGAGCTCCTTCACCTTGTCGACAGAATGAGGGATGAACGACTGGCCGCCGAAGCCGGGATAGACCGACATAATCAGCACATAATCCACTTCTTTCACGAAGGGACGCAGCACTTCGACCTCAGTGTCGGGGTTGATGACCACGCCGGGACGCATGCCGAGAGAACGGATCTGCGCGATGGTGTCGTGCAGTTCGGGGCAGGTCTCATAATGGACGCTGAGACAGTTGATGCCTAGGTCGGCGAAGCGCTTGATGTACTTCCAAGGCTCGATTATCATCAGGTGGGCGTCGAGAGTCTTGCGGGCCTTTTTCACAATAGCCTTGAGCACCGGGAATCCGATGGAGATGTTGGGCACGAACACGCCGTCCATTATGTCGAGATGTATCCAGTCGCAAGACGACTCGTTGAGCATCTCGATATCCCTGTCCAGATTCCCGAAATCGGCGGAAAGCACCGAAGGGGCTACCATGTTTTTCTTAGCCATACCCTACCTGATATTGTCAAGGACGTCGAGCAGCAGATCCCAGAACTTGTCTAGCGAAGCCAGCTCCAGCTTCTCGCCCGGGGCGTGCACTCCCCTCAAAGTCGGACCGAAGGAAATCATGTCCAGGTCGGGATATTTGTCGAGGAAGAGGCCGCACTCCAGTCCGGCATGGATAGAGCGGACTATCGGTTCTACACCGAAGAGGCGATAGTATGAATCCTTGGTGACTTCGAGGATGTATGACTGCATCTTCGGCTTCCACCCGGGATAGCGCGACTCGTGGGTCACCATGGCGCCTGCGAGGTCGAAAGTGGCCTCAACCCTCTGGGCTGCCCATTCCCTTGCGGAATTGATGCAGCTGCGCTGGCTGGTGGCCACCGTGATGGTGCGTTCGCCGTAGAGGTCGGCCAGCTCTTCGTCATCAGTCTCCGACATGTGGACAGAAGCGAGGTTGCTGGAAGTCTCGACTATGCCTTTGAGCTCGGCGCTCATGGCAAGCACTCCGTTGGGGACTGCCACCATGGCTTCGATAAGGTCGGAAGCCACGTCATGGTCGATGGCGTCGCTCTCCCATGAGGCGGGAATGGCTACTGCGTGCACATCGGGATCGGTGAGGGCGAACTCGTCCTTGATGTCGGCGGCAAAGCGGTCGAAGATCTCCATGATGCCGGCCTTTGAGAGCGGATCGAAGGCGAGGACTGCATAACAGTCGCGCGGGATGGCGTTCCTCTTGCCGCCGCCGTCGATGCTGCAAAGCTCTACATCTTCGAAATCGATCACCTGATGGAGGAAGCGGGCGAGCAGGCTCAGGGCGTTGGCCCTGCCTTTGTCGATGTCGTCGCCGCTGTGGCCGCCGATGCCGCCTTCAACGGTGAACTGCACAAACTCCTTCTCCCCTTCCAGCGGGCTGGGGTCATAGAAGAATGATGCGGTGGTG
This sequence comes from Bacteroidales bacterium, assembly GCA_017548725.1. Taxonomy (GTDB): domain Bacteria; phylum Bacteroidota; class Bacteroidia; order Bacteroidales; family UBA932; genus Equibacterium. The sequence continues at coordinate 13,168 of JAFYZI010000069.1, read as the reverse complement.
TTTATGCCGCCGGCGCAGCCGATGAACAGCTGGCCTTCATCTTCCGAATCCAGATTGATAAGGATCTTGCCCTCGAGGAAGCCGGGCTGAAGGCCGAAAGCTCCGTCCATGCCGGTCTCTTCCGATGCGGTGAACAGGCATTCCAGCTTGCCGTACTTCAGAGAGGGGTCGTCGAGGATGGCGAGCTCCGAAGCGATGCCTATGCCGCAGTCGGCGCCGAGGGTGGTGTTGTCAGCCACCATCCATCCGTCGCGGATTTCATATTTTATGGGGTCTTTCGCGAAGTCGTGCTCATAGCCCTTGACTTTCTCGCAGACCATGTCGAGGTGGCTCTGCAGGATTATTGTGGGACGGTCTTCGCAGCCTTTGGCGGCGGGTTTGACGATGAGGACGTTGCCCGCATCGTCGACTTTACACTCAAGGGAACGGTCTGCAGCGAATTTCTGCAGATAAGCACGGATATGCTCTTCATGGCCTGACTCCCTGGGGATGCACACGATCTCCCGGAAGAAGGCAAGTACCTTGTCAGATTTCATAGTATAGGATTTAGTTCGATACCAGCATCTTCTCGATATCGGCTACGTACTGGCGGAAAGTACGGTCGGTATCGATGAGGTCACAAACAGTATTGCAGGCGTGAAGGACAGTAGCGTGGTCCTTGCCACCGATCTGGGCTCCGATAGAAGCCAGGGAAACTTTGGTGAGGCTGCGGCTCAGATACATCGCGATCTGGCGGGCCTGGACGATCTCTCTCTTGCGGGTCTTGGCGAGGATGGCGTCGTGAGGAAGATTGAAATATTCGCAAACGGCATCCTGGATCCTTGAAATTGATATCTCGCTCTGGCTGTCCGTCACGATCTTGTCGATAAGCTCCTGCGCGAGCTCGAGAGTCATGTTGCGCTTTGCGAAAGTAGACTGGGCAATGAGCGTGAGGAGCGTGCCTTCCAGCTCCCTTATGTTTGATTTGACCTTTCTGGCAATGAACTCGAGCACCTCGTCCGGAACGACGGCACCTTCACGGAAACTCTTGTGCTTGAGAATGGCGAGCCTGGTTTCGTATGACGGAGGAAGAAGCTCCACCGAAAGCCCCCATTTGAATCTTGACAGAAGCCTCTGCTCCAGACCTTGCAACTCGACGGGCGCGCGGTCCGACGTCAGCACCAGCTGCTTGCCGCTCTGGTGCAGGTAGTTGAAGATCTGGAAGAAGGCGTTCTGCGTGCCCTTCTTCTCTGCAAACTCATGGACGTCGTCGATGATGAGCACGTCCACTGACTGATAGTACCTCAGGAAATCTACCAGGTTGTTGTTCAGGCCGACAGCGTTCATGAACTGGGTCTGGAAACGGTTGGCGCTAACGTAGAGGACTATCTTGTCCGGGAACTTCTCCTTGATGGCGATGCCGATGGCCTGGGCGAGATGAGTCTTGCCGAGACCGGGGCCGCCATAGACAAAGAGCGGGTTGAACGCAGTCTTTCCCGGCTTGTCAGAGATGCTCAGGCCTGCCGAGCGGCCGAAACGGTTGCATTCGCCCTCGATGAAATTCTCGAAGGTATAGGCAGGATTGAGGTGGGAGTCGATGCGGACCTTCTTGAGACCGGGGATCAGGTAGGGATTGCCGTTGTACTTCAAGGAATCGCCTTCAAGACTGATCTCGTTGTTCTCAAGAACTTTGCGGTCCTGCTCCGGAGCTACTAGAACGCTGTCGCCTACGATGCGGACATTGTAGATGAGGCGAGCCCCCTCTCCGAGCACCCTGTGAAGAACCAGACGGATCAGATCGATGTAGTTGTCTTCGATATGATTCCTTACATAGTCGGACGGCACCTCTATCGTCAGGGCCTTGTCTTTGAGACGGACCGCTTTGACAGGGGCGAACCATGTCCTGTAATTCACCTCGGAAATATTATCCTTGATGATTTCAAGACAGTTGTTCCAAACCGCTACCGGATCTAGTTCTTTCATATAAAAAATTTGCAGAGATTCGGGAGCGTACCTTGCTCCCTTGGTGCTTTACAAAATTGGGTGAAAAAAAAGTGATAAAAAAATTAATTTTCTATTGCAAAATTCAATTCTATCATAACTGCTTAATATTCACCGAGATATTTTTTCAAAATTTTTATCCGCTGATAATCAGATATTTAACGGATGCGCAATTGCTATCTTGCTGAATATTCAAGGGTTGCATCTCACAAAAAAAATCAACTTTTTTTTATCGAACTTTTTCGACCGTTCCACCGTCAACTTTTACCACAAAAGCGTCCTTGAACTTGCCCCTCACGGAGGGCAATGCGGACTGTGCATCTTGCTCAGATTTGAAATGTCCTGTGGTATACTTGTATATGTTGCCTGACTTAAACTTTTCAATCTCCTTGAGACCCTTGAAGTCGCTTGCTCCGGATGCGATATTTCTGGAAACTGCAAAGATCTGGATTGCATAGAAAGAATTTGAATTATCAACAGCCGGCTCCTCTTTTTTAACAGTCACCTCTTCTTTCGCCGCGGTCTCTTCTTTGACCGTAGTCTCCTCTTTGACCGTGGGTGTAACTTTCACTGTCGTTGTCTCCACTTCGGTCGCAGTGGCGGGAGCAGTGGCGTCATACTGCTCCTTGAACTCTTTGAAAGCAGAGAACACCCGGCCTGCAAGCTGGGTCCTCTTCTCCTTCGAAGCCAGAGTGCTGCGGTCGGACTTGTTGGTGATGAAGCCCAGCTCCACCAGCACGGACGGCATCGTAGTCCGCCAGAGCACCAGAAGGGCGCCCTGCTTGATACCTCTGTTGGTCGAGATCGGCCCTTTGCTGAGATGTTTCTGGCACAGTTCGGCCATCAGCAGGCTCTGCTCGAAGTAGGCGTTCTGCATCAGGTTGAAGAAGATGAAGGACTCGGGGTTGTCAGGGTCATATCCCTGATATGTAGTGGAGTAGTCATCCTCCAGCAGGATTACTGAATTCTCCCTGCGGGACACTTCCATGTTGGACTCGCTCTTGCTCATTCCCATCACATAAGTCTCGCATCCGCTGGGGGCAGTCTTGTTCTTGGGGACGGAGTTGCAATGCAGAGAGATGAAAAGGTCAGCGTGATTCTTGTTGGCTATGTCGGCCCTGGTATTGAGAGGGATGAAGACATCCCTGTCCCTGGTATAGATGACTTTTACGTCAGGGAACTCTTCCTTGATCATATTGCCGAGGGTGAGAGCCACGTCGAGGACTACGGACTTCTCCTGGAGCTTCCCGTCGGTCGATATCGCTCCGGGGTCGTTGCCTCCGTGGCCGGCGTCGATGACCACCGTCCTGAGAGCAACCCCGCCGCTCTGTGCGGAGGCAGGAATAGCTGCCGACAGCACTGCAGCCAGCATCGCAACAAAAGACAATAAGGATATAAAAGGCCTTTTTGGCATATTAGTTGCGGATTTTTGCTACCTTTGTAACTTTACAAATATAGCACATTTTTGTGAAATTTCTGAGGTCAGTCATATCATTCGCCTCTCTTGTAGCGATTTCTTTGTTCAACGCAGCTCATGCCCAGTCGCTGCGGGACAGCATTGCAATCGTTCAGGACAGCGTCGCAATGGTGCAGGACAGCATAGTCAGAGACCTGCCTGCCACGCTTGATGCTGATGATGACGACTTCGCTTACCCCGACAGCCTCGGCATAGACCCCGGTCTGGCAGAATTCGTGCCTGACCCGTTAGATTCCATACCGATTGTGAAAAGCACCCTCGAACGCCCGGCATTTTCAACGGCGAGGGACTCGGTCATCGAGGACATGCGGGACGGCCGCAACATTATATATTATTATGGTGACGTGTCGGTGACTTACGGAGACATATCCATAACATCGGACTACATGGCCTACGACGTCGACAACAACATCGTCTTCGCCCGAGGCACCAAAGACTATAACGGAGAGTGGGTGGGCCAGCCCAAGATGACCAACAGGGGCAACGAGTACACCATGGAGGAAGTCTACTACAACTTCAACTCCAAGAAGGCCAAGATCAAGAACATGATCACCAACCAGAAGGAAGGCGAGTTGAGGGGAGAGAACCTGAAGATGCTTCCTGACGAATCGATCAATATCGCGGGCGGCGTTTATACCGTCTGCGACGCCGAGCATCCCCACTATTACATGAAGATGACGGCGGCCAAGATTACCGGCAACTCCAAAAAGACAGTCTTCGGCCCGGCCTACGTGGTCGTCGAGGACGTGCCCCTGCCCATAGTGCTGCCCTTCGGTTTCGTACCGGAGATGCCCGAGAGGGCCAGCGGTATCCTGATCCCGACTTTCGGAGAGGAAACTTCCCGCGGTCTGTACATGCGTGACCTCGGCTATTACTTCGTGATAGGCGACCACTTCGACGTATCTCTCACCGGTGACGTATACTCCTATGGTTCATGGGCAACGAAACTGACCACCCGCTACAAGAAAAGATATGCCTTCGACGGCTCCCTCAACTTGAATTACTCGGTGGACATAGTCGGCGAGCGCGATTCTCCGGATTACAAGGAATCCCGCAACTTCGGCATCAACTGGTCGCACTCCCAGGACTCCAAAGCCCGTCCCGGAACATCGTTCAGGGCTTCCGTGAACTTCTCCAGCCCGAAGAACAACACCTACAACTCCACCAGTATCGCCGAAGCCGTCCAGAACCAGACATCTTCATCTATTTCTTACGGAAAGACTTTCTCGTTCGGCAGCCTGTCGATAAACGCCCTGCACAGCCAGAACTCGCGCGACAGCTCGTACACCATAACTTTCCCGAACATCACCTTCTCAGTAAACCGCTTCTACCCCTTCAAGCGCAAGATAAGAGCCGGCAAGGAGAAGATATACGAGCAGATCTCGCTCAGCTACAACACCACCCTTCAGAACAAAATCGGCTTCAAGGCCAGCGAGATCCACGACCCGGGTCTGATAAACAAGATGGACAACGGCATGACTCACGCCTTCGCCATAGGCCTGCCGCAGTTCACCCTCCTGAAGTACTTCAACTTCTCGCCCTCGATTTCATACGGCATGAACTGGTATTTCAGGGAGAACCTTAAGGTCTATGACCCTGAGTCCCAGAGAGTCGTCAACCAGCTGACCGACCAGTTCAGCACCTTCGGCATCACCCAGAACTATTCCGGCGGCATCTCCATGAGCACCCGCATCTACGGTATGTTCAACTTCAACCCCAAGGGCAAGTTGCAGGCCATCCGCCACATGATAACCCCTAGCTTCAGCTTCTCTTTCCATCCTGAGCTCGGCACCCCCGCCAACGGCTACACTACCCTGGAATATGTCAACGCCAAAGGCGAGAAGGTTGTGGAGGAATACAACAAATACAGCGGGATGATGTATTCTCCGCCTTCGAAGGGCAAGTCCATGTCGCTGGGCTTCTCGTTCGGCAACAACCTCGAGGCCAAGATAAGGGACGACAAAGACTCCACCGGAGTGGCCACAACGAAGGTCAAGCTGCTCGACCAGCTGAACTTGAGCGGAAACTACAATTTCCTGGCTGACTCCCTGAATCTGTCGACCATTTCCATCTCCGGTTCAACCACCGTATTCGGAAAGCTCGGCATCAACGGAAACATGACTCTCGACCCCTACGCCGTCGACAACCAGGGCAAACGTATCAATACCTTTAATATAGTTAAGGAGAAAGGCTTCCGCATAGCCCGCATAACCAACGCCAGCGCCTCCCTCTCCTACTCCTTCAACGGAGACGGACGCATCAACGGCAACGACGGAAAGGAGGAAGCAGACCCGTCGAGCTCTCCCGACTACTACAGGGTCTACTACCATCCTGTCACCGGAGAATACATCCCCGGAGGCTGGCTCTACTACCTCAACCCGTCGTCCCCGTGGTCGGTGAGTCTCAATGCCAACTTCGCCTACCAGGCCCAGTACAAAAATGTCAACGGAGTCCTGCAGAAAGTCAACAATTTCACCAGCACCATAAGCGCCTCCGCCAACCTGAAGCTGACCAAAGCGATGAATTTCTCTCTCAACACCGGCTTCGACCTGACGAAGCTGGCCCTGACCACAACTCAGTTGAGCGCGACCTACGACCTGCACTGCTTCAACATCTCGGTGTCATGGGTGCCGCAGGGAACATGGGAGAGCTGGAGCTTCCGAATAGCTGCCAATGCATCGGCGCTGGCCGACCTGCTGCAGTTCAAGAAGGCATCCAGCTACTGGGATAAATAATTTGCCATATCCGATTTAAATGCTATCTTTGCAGAGCATTCCACTGAGGACTATGCCGCCTCTGGCATTCTCTCCTTTCAAATCACCAAATATCTTTTAATGTACGATATTCTCGAATTGAGCGCAAAAAGTCAGGAAGACTTATACGCTATCGCAAAAGAACTCAATATCAAAAAGCCTGAAAACATCAAGAAGGAAGACCTGATTTATGTCATTCTCGACGAGCAGGCCATCCAGAGCAACGAATCTCCCAAACCCCGCAAGGCCCGTCCTAGGATTGCCAAACCGGCAGCCCAGAAGGTAGCTGTCAGCTCCCCTGCAGAGCCCGAGGTCAAAGAGCAGCCGGCTCCGGCCGCAGCTCCTGCAGAGGCATCGCCTTCAGCTCCGGCAGCTCCGGCAAAGAAGAAGCCCGGAAGGCCCCGCAAGACTGCAGCCCCTGCAGCAGAGACAGCCGCAGAAGCAGCTCCGGCAGAGCAGGAAAAACCCGCAAAGCAGGAGAAAGCTGCAAAACAGCAGCCTGAAAAGCAGAAGAAAGGCAAGGGCGGCAAGCAGCCCGCCGAGGCTCCTGCAGAGAAGGCTCCCGAGCAGCAGCAACAGCAAGCTCAGCCCCAGCAACAAGGCCAGCAGCAAAACCAGCAGCAGAACCAGCAGCCCAAGCAGCATCAACCCCAGCAGCAGGGCCAGCAGCAACAGCAGCAGCCGCCCAAGCCCAGGATTGAATTCGAAGGCATTGTCAAGGCTATCGGCGTGCTGGAGATCATGCCCGACGGATATGGTTTCCTTCGTTCCGCAGACTATAACTACCTGAACTCTCCGGATGATATATATGTATCCCAGTCGCAGATCAAGAACTACGCGCTGAAGAACGGCGACACCATCCTCGGCGAGATCCGTCCCCCCCGTGAAGGCGACAAATATTTCCCTCTGGTTAGAGTTGACCGCATCAACGGAAGGCTCCCCGAAGAAGTGCGCGACCGCGTGCCTTTCGACTTCCTCACTCCGCTCTTCCCCGATGAGAAATTCAACATCACAGGCAACGGCCACAACGACAACATCTCAGTGCGCGTCGTGGATATGTTCACCCCTATAGGCAAGGGCCAGAGGGGTCTGATCGTAGCCCAGCCCAAGACCGGTAAGACCGTGCTGCTCAAAGACATAGCCAACGCCATCGCCGACAACCATCCCGAGGTGTTCATGATCGTCCTGCTTATCGACGAGCGTCCTGAGGAGGTTACCGACATGCAACGCAGCGTAAAGGCAGAGGTTATCGCCTCGACCTTCGACGAGCCCGCCGAGAGGCACGTGAAGGTAGCAAACATGGTTATCGAGAAAGCCAAGAGGCTGGTTGAGTGCGGCCATGACGTAGTCATCCTCCTCGACTCCATCACCCGTCTGGCAAGGGCTTACAACACCGTCCAGCCGGCTTCCGGAAAAGTGCTTTCCGGCGGTGTGGACGCCAACGCCCTGCAGAAGCCCAAACGTTTCTTCGGCGCCGCCCGCAACATCGAGAACGGCGGTTCGCTCACCATCCTGGCCACTGCCCTTACAGAGACCGGCTCAAAGATGGACGACGTAATCTTCGAGGAATTCAAGGGCACCGGCAACCTCGAGCTCCAGCTCGACCGCAAGCTATCCAACAAGCGCATCTTCCCTGCCGTAGACGTAACCCTCAGCAGCACCCGCCGCGACGATCTGCTCTACGACCCGGAGCATGTAAACCGCATCTGGATCCTGCGCAACTACCTCTCGGACATGAACTCAGTCGAAGCGATGGAATTCATGAAGAGCAGGCTGCAGAGGACCAGGGACAATCAGGAGTTCCTGATTTCCATGAACGGAGATATCCTGAATTAGGAAGGCCTTTAATAAGGTCAGTCGATAACGGGGGCGGTATCTTTAACGAGTATCGCTCCCGATTTTTCTACCTTCGACTTGGCGTAGTCCAAATCGATGGTGAAGGTCTTGCGGTTGCAGGTCGGGGCGTCGTACATGGCGTCGAGCATGATGATCTCGCAGATCGAACGCAGGCCGCGGGCGCCGAGCTTGAACTCTATGGCGGTGTCCACTATATATTCCAGCACGTCGGGCTTGATGATGAGCTTGATGCCGTCGAGGCGGAAGATTTCTTTGTACTGGTTTACAAGCGAATTCTTAGGTTCGGTAAGAATGGCCCTCAAAGTCCTGCGGTCCAGGGGATTGAGGTGGGTGAGCACGGGCAGACGGCCGATTATCTCGGGGATCAGTCCGTATGCGCGCAGATCCTGCGGCGCGATGTACTGGATGAGGTTGTCCCGGTCGATGCGCGAGCGGGTCTTGGTAGAAGTGTAACCTACCACCTGGGTGTTCAGACGGTTGCCGATATTGCGCTCGATGCCCTCGAAAGCTCCGCCGCAGATGAAGAGGATGTTGTTGGTGTCCACAGCGATCATCTGCTGCTCGGGATGCTTGCGTCCGCCCTGCGGAGGCACGTTCACTATGCTGCCCTCGATAATCTTCAGCAGGGCCTGCTGCACTCCCTCACCCGAAACGTCGCGGGTGATGGAAGGGTTGTCGCCCTTTCGGGCTATCTTATCGATCTCGTCGATGAAGACAATGCCTTTCTCGGCCTTCTTCACGTCATAGTCTGCATCCTGGAGCAGACGGGTGAGGATGCTTTCCACATCTTCTCCCACATAGCCGGCCTCGGTAAGGATGGTGGCGTCGACAATTGCGAAAGGCACGTTGAGCATCTTGGCGATGGTCCTGGCCAGCAGGGTCTTGCCGGTGCCGGTAGGTCCGACCATCAGGATGTTGGATTTTTCAAAAAGGTCGCCGCTTCCTTTATCGGCGTTCTCAATCCTCTTGTAGTGGTTGTACACGGCGACTGCAAGGGTCTTCTTGGCTTCGTCCTGCCCTACCACGTACTGGCTGAGGAAATCATAGATCTCGTGCGGCTTGCGCAGTGAGAACTCGCCGTTCACCTTGCCGGCGGACTTGATGCTGCTCTGGGGATGCAGAAGCTCCTTGGCCCTCGTGAAGGCCATCTCGGCGCAGTCGGAACAGATGCAGGCGTTCTCGCCGTACATCATCAGAGGGACTTCGTTCTCGCTTCTGCCGCAAAATGCGCAACGCGCGACTTCGATCTTATTTTTTGCCATTCTTTTCAGCTTTAGTAACGATCTGGTCTATCATGCCGTATTCCAGAGCTTCCTGGGAAGTCATCCAGAAGTCACGGTCGGCGTCGCGACGGATGACGTCCAGTTCCTTGCCGGTGTGCTCGCTGAGTATCTGATAGAGTTCGTCCTTGAGCTTGAGGATCTCACGGGCGGTGATCTCGATGTCTGAAGCCTGGCCCTCGGCGCCTCCGAGCGGCTGGTGGATCATGACTCTCGAGTGGGTAAGCGCAGAGCGCTTTCCGGGGCTGCCGGCTGCCAGCAACACGGAGGCCATTGATGCGGCCATGCCGGTGCAGATGGTGTGGATGTCGGAGCTGATGGTCTGCATAGTGTCGTAGATACCCAGACCGTCATATACGGAACCTCCGGGAGAGTTGATATAAAGGGAGATGTCCGAATCATATCCGTTGCTGTCGAGGAAGAGCAGCTGAGCCTGGATGATGTTGGCCACCTCGTCGTTGATAGGACAGCCAAGGAAGATGATGCGGTCCATCATCAAGCGTGAGAACACGTCCATCTGGGCCACGTTGAGCTGGCGCTCTTCGATAATCATGGGGTTGATATAGCTGTCGGTCACTGAATTGAACCTGTGGAGAGCCATGGAGCTGATGCCACGGTGCTTGACAGCATACTTCTCGAATTCGTTCATATCTCGGGGTATTTACTATTTCTGGGCACGCATCTTTTCGACGGTGGTTTTCTTCTTCTCAAGGGTTACGGCGTCCTTGACATAGGCAACGACCTTGTCGGCCTCTACCTTGTCGTACAGGCGGCGGGCCTGGTCGTCGTCGCCGAGCAGACGGTCTGCGAAGCCGGCGAGCTGGTCCTCGGGAACGTCGTTCATGCCGTACATTGCGAACTGGTAAGCTGCAAGGGCCTTGGCTTCCTTGTCGAGGTCTTCCTTGGTCACCTCCATGTTGTGGGCCTTCATGAGATGGTTGCAGATCATCTGCCAGCGGAAGTCCTTGGTGAAAGCGTCGAACTCTTTCTCGATGTCTTCAGCGGTGAACTTGCCTTCGTTGACACGGATGAGCCACCTCTTGAGGAAAGCCTCGGGGAGTTTGACGTCGGCTTTCTTGAGCAGATAGTCGCGCACGTCAGCTGCGAAGCGGTAGTCGCTCTCGCGGGCATATTCGTTCTTGAGCAGGTCCTTGACCTTTGCGTCGAAGCCGGCCTCGTCCTTCACTACGTCCTTGCCAAAGATGCGGTCGAAGGTCACGGGCTCCGGTTTGGCGGCTACGAAGGTCTTCACGTCCTTCACTGTCATCTGCCACATCGGGTCCATATCCTTCAGCTCTTCTTTCTTCATGTGGAGCATGGCTGCGCGGTCGGAATCGTTGGGGAACACTGCGTTAACGTCGAGGTCCTTCACTTCGTCTTTCTTGATGCCGAGGAAGATGCTCTTCGCCTCGTCTGCGATGCTGCGGAGGGCAACGTAGGCGTCCTTCACCTCTGTCTCGCCCTGCTTGAAATCGACCACTACGAAATCATCTTCGCCGGCAGCCTCGCCGCTCTGCATGTTGCCGTACTGACGGAGGAGATTCTCCTTATAGTCGTTCACGGCCTTCGCGCTGACTGTAATTGTATAGTACGGGATGGTATCCTCGCTGGTCACGTCCACGGTGATCTCCGGAGCTACTCCGAGGTCAAAGTCGAAAGTGTATGAATCGCCTTCGTCCGCAGTATTGTCGTTATCCTCGCTCGGGAGCGGCTCGCCGATAATGTTGAGCTTGTTGTCCTCGATGTATTTGCTGATCTGCTGTGAAACGACACTGTTGAGAGCGTCTGCGAGCGCCTGGCCGCCGTACATCTTCTCGATGAGGCCCATAGGAGCCATGCCTTTGCGGAAGCCGCGGATATCTGCTCTGTGGCGGAAATCCTTGAGGCGTTTGTTCATGTCTTCGGCGTAATCTTCTTTGTCGACTTTGATGCTCACCTTCAGTGTGAGGTCATCCATGTTTTTCTGATTAATCTGCATATTTCTAACTGATTTTCTATTCGTTACAAAGGGGCGTAAAAATAGTAAAAATTTGGTTATCTTTGTACAATTCAGTCAAAAAATACAATTTTAGCCGACGGTCATGACATATCAGCAACTATACGAAAATATCCTTGCGAAGAAAAGTTTCCTCTGCATCGGGCTCGATCCCGAGATCTCCAGGATCCCGGATCACCTCAAGCACATGGATCATCCTGTCTTTGAATTCAACAAGGCGATAATCGACGCCACAGCCCGCTACGCAGTGGCTTACAAGCCCAACAGTGCATTCTACGAAGTGTTCGGAGCCCAGGGATGGAACGAGCTGGAGATGACCGTTGCATACATCCGCGAGCACTATCCCGAGCTGTTTGTGATCCTCGACGCCAAGCGCTGCGACATAGGCAACACAGCCCGAATGTATGCCCGCGCATTCTTCGAAACCCTGGATTTCGACGCCGTGACCCTCTCCCCCTACATGGGGTATGACAGCATCAAGCCCTTCCTCGAATACAAAGGCAAATGGGCCGTCATCCTCGCCGCCACCTCCAACGAGTCCGCCCGTGACTTCGAGTTCGGCGGAGAGGAACCGCTCTACGCCAAAGTGATGAGCAAGGCTCTGGAGTGGGGCACTGTCGACAACACTATGTTCGTGGTGGGAGCCACCCGCCCCGAGATGTTCAAGGCCATTCGCCAGATCTGTCCCGACAATTTCTTCCTCGTGCCGGGTGTCGGCGCCCAGGGAGGCACTGTCAGCGAAGTTGTCCGCTACGGCATGAACAGCCACTGCGGCCTGCTTGTCAACTCTTCCCGCGGAATCATCTATGCCGGCGGCGGAGAGGGCTTCGCCGATGCCGCCGCAGCTGCGGCAAAAGCTCTGGCCGACGAGATGGCCACATACCTTCAGTATTAAAAAACAACTAAATTTGCTACGGCAAAATAACAGCTACTACCATGCAGAACAACACATCAAGGAAACGCAATACCCCGCGTCCGGCGCCGTCCAAAGCTCCCGCACGCTCCAACAGTTCAAAGGGCCGCCAGAACAGCAGCAAGGGCGGCGGCAGCAAGTCATACGAAAGAAGAGCTTCCGGCAGCGGCAGATACTTCTCTGACAAACAGTACAGCAAGAGGAAGAAGACCGCCCAGGCCCCGAAAGAAGGGGAAGACGAAGACGATGGTCTTGTGCGACTTAACAAGTTCGTCGCCAATTCCGGAGTGTGCTCCCGCCGCGAGGCCGACAAATACATCGAGGCCGGCCTGATCACAGTCAACGGCAAGACAGTCACCGAGCTCGGCACCAAGGTCAGCCCTACCGACGACATCCGCTTCAGCGGAGAAAGGCTCAAGGGCGAGAAGAAGGTATACATAGTGATGAACAAACCCAAGAACTTCGTCACCACCACCAGCGACCCCCATGCCGAAAGGACTGTGATGGACCTCATCTCGACGGAGCTCTGCAAGGAGCGTGTCTTCCCGGTAGGAAGGCTCGACAAAGCCACCACCGGAGTGCTCATGTTCACCAACGACGGCGCGCTGGCAGAGAAACTCACCCACCCTGCCTACAAGGTCCGCAAGATATATTACGTCACCCTCGACAAGAACCTCAAGAAGGCTGATTTTGACGCAGTGCTCGAAGGGATAACTCTTGACGACGGCCCCATCGCCGCCGACGCCCTCTCCTATGTCAACGGCATGCAGAGCGAAGTGGGCATCGAAATCCATTCCGGCCGCAACCGCATCGTGCGCCGCATCTTCGAACACCTTGGCTACAAGGTGAAGAAGCTCGACAGGGTTTATTTCGCAGGCCTCACCAAGAAGAACCTGCGCCGCGGCCAGTGGC
>JAFYZI010000068.1 GCA_017548725.1 Bacteroidales bacterium | reverse complement strand
GGCACTTCTATCGGATCTCCTTTCAAGCGGTCTGCCACTGGAGGAAGGCTGTCACCTCGAGAACCGAATGAACTCAGGATCAGAGCATTGTCCGGAGCGGTCTGCAAGATTAGCGGCATCGAGCGTTCCTGTGCCGGCACAAACAGGGTCTCTCCGCCAGACTGCGAGGAATAAGTTGAAATCATATCCTCCGCATACCAGTTGCCGGCCAAGATGATTCGGCCGTCGGAAAGGCGGGCAGCGCTGGTGTTTGCGCCCCGCTTTCTATCTAGGATAGGGAGCGGAGAGAAACTGTGCGTTGAAGGGTCGTACAACTCCACTGCCCAGGTCTGTCCAATGCCGAAAGGTTCGGCACAGCCGCCTCCCACCAGCACTTCATCTGATGGAAGAACGATGCCGAAACCGAAATCGTGCGGGAAGTATGAGTCCAGAAGATGCCAGCTCCCGTCACGGAAATACTCCGCCGTAGCCGTAGGGATAAAGCCAGTCGTATGTCCGCCGATAACCGTCAGCTCCCCACCGACATAAGCCAGGAAATGTCCGCCTCTCGGCACGTTCAAGTCCGGCAGCCGCTCCACTGCCAACTTCTGTACATCCTTCTTGCCCCCAGCCTCCTCATGCCCGCCCTGAACGGGCAGATGACCGCATGCGATGCATGCGAAAACTAGCAGGGGCAATAGTTTCTTAAGAATCATCCGAAGGATTGTGTTTCAACGATTATCCCAAATATAGCAATTCTATGTCTTATTCAGATATCACTGTTTCGGCGTGAAGGTCCAGGTATCATTCTCGTTGGTTGTCGTGGAAACCGTCAGGTTCAGGTGCTCGAACGTACTCGAGGCTGTGGGGTTTTCAACGCCATCAACGGTAATCTTGCACGTTGAGTCAGTGTTGTTGGTCTGAATCATAGCTGCCGCCGTGCTTACCAGTTTAAGACTGGAAATATCTTTTGTGACGGTAATACCTCCGTCACCACAGTGAGGGCCATGTTTGTTACCCTGCCCGGCAAAACCAATTGCTGACGCCGACCCATTCGACTTAGCCGTGACATCTCCGCCACTTATCCGAATACCAGTGGTTGTAGCAGGAAGATTCCCTGCCCAGCCACCACGCCCGCCGATTCCGGATCCAAAATTGCCTGTCGCCACCACAGTTCCTCCGCTAATTGTTAACCATCCGCCATTGACTGCAATACCAGCCAGTGCGTATTTATCTGTATTTGGATTGAATCCTCGTGTCTGTTCTGCATTAACGATGCCGCCGCTGATGGTCAAGTTTCCGGCACTGACATATAGTCCAATCAAGTCGCCGGTTGCGTTGACCTCTCCGCCAGAAATCACGATACTGTCAGAGGCTTTTATCGCAGTTACAGAATAATCTTTTTCGCCTTGCGACGTGATGTTTCCTCCTGTAACGTTGATTGATTTCGCGGTAATGCCGTAACGCTGGAAATCGTAGGTCCCGCTTTCAAATTTAATGTCTGCATACTCACCACCAGTGCCACTCAAACTATAAGTTGTCAATGAACCATTACCCCGGAAAGTGACTGCCCCTTTTGCCTGAATACTACTTGATCCATTTGTTTTCAACTGATTTTCACCCTTCACAACAACCGTGGCGTCTCCTTGTATAACTAAACAATGCATGCTTGCATCTTCCAGCGTGATGTTTGATCCTCCACCTTCAACGGTAACGACACAATCACTCTTTGAACCTGTAACCTTGGCCGCAGCGCCGGAAGGGATTGTGACAGCACTTGAACAAGTTGACAGGTTGATAACCAAAGTGACAGGGCGCACGGGATAGCTGCTATCATCTACGGCTGTACTTGTATTATGTGCAAGACCACTGAAGTAGAAGTACCACGCTTTACTGTCGCCGCCCTCTGTGGAAGACCAATAGCCACCGCTATTATCATCGTGTGCAGGCAGGAACAGGAAACCTTGTGCGGCCTTGACAACGGCACCCTGCTTACCATGAATCGTCAGCCAAGTATAGGAACAATTGTTGATGATCGACTCAAACTGCTCTTTTGTCGGCAGCGATACTTCGAGTGAATTAGCAGCGTTAAAAGTATAGAGGGTTCCGACGGCCTCGGGTACAGATTGACCGTAGTTGCAGGTATTCCACCATAAGTTAGAATCGGAACCATCGTATGTCAGCTGAACAAGCTTGTCGCTTCCCACTGCCTGCCACTTGCTGTCGTTGTTAGCGGGCAATTTCACGGAACTGTGGCTTGAAAGCGTCTTGCCTGTGACGAAATAGTCGGCACGCGAGTTGTCGGAGGTTTTTTTCTTGGCGAAGTAGTAATTTGAACCATAGCTCCAACTGGTGAGTTTTCCGCTAAACAGATAGCCGCCGCTATAGGCATAGCCTGGCATGTCGTGGGCCGCCGTCTTGTCGGTAGTCTCGTTGACCGTACCGTCTGAGGAGATGGAAGCGACACCGACAGGGATTACGGCATCACAGCCGAGTGTATAGGCTTCATCTACAGCGCTGGCATCCTCCACGAAGAACTGAACATAGTTATCGGGGATCGTCATTTCGAACGCGCCGGAAATAGTGTTGCTGGTGACAGTATATTCGAGCGTGGCCGTCAGGTAGTATGCGTAGTACGTTTTGTTGAACACGAAGTTTGTGCCGTTGGCAGACACCGTCGCGTTGCTGCCGAAGGGCAGGAAGACAGCGCGCATAGTGCCCGCATCACCGTTTTTCAAGCCAAGTGCTCCCGGAGTGGCGGTATTCCCGTCGTATTCTGCAGTAGTCCATTCTGTTCCGTTATAAGTCATTTTCAAGAATTTCGGAGCTTTAGCACCGCTGAAGAATACGAAAATAGCATCGCCGTTCTCCCAGCCGGCTTTGACCGCTTTGGTTCCGGCATCCGGGTGTTTGGCTTGAAGGTTAAAAACGATGGGCGCTGCCGAAGAAGATTGCGGGTTAGTTTCTTCTTTGAATGACTCAATCTGATCAACCGTGCAAGAGCTGACGGCAAGAATCACAAATAACGATAATAACAGCTTTTTCATTACCATACCTCCTCTTCTTGATTCATTCCATTGTAGGTTGCACTAACATTCGCTTTAAGATTACTCTGGCAGAGAATTCCCAGCGTCTGGATGTCGATGACCTCGCTCTCGGGCGGGCAATAGGCAAGTTTTGTCGTCATGATCTTTGTAGATTTATTTTTCTACAAAGTTATGGTCAGCCTTTCCTGGGCGACTTTCAAAACGTAAAAACGCAGACTGTCAAAACGCGCAGTCGACTTTCAAAACGAGAAAAAGTCCTCTTTTCGCCATCCGGCCCGAAAAAGCAATTCTTCCAACTCATTTTCTTGCCGCAGAATGAAAAACACACGGGAGTTTTTCATTCTATGTCCAGTTTTTCTGCAAAAATCCATGTTTTCGTGCCACAGAATGCCTAAATGCGCACGCCCAGCCATTCTGTGGCCAAGCGGCGGGCAGAAAATCATTTTGTGTCCAGTTGGAGGTAGAAGCGGGTTATCTTCCGGCGGCGCTGCGGGGGGCTCTGGGAAGACCGTCCTCGCTTCGCCGAGGATAACCCTCCAAACCTATCCCAGACCTCAAAGTGTCTAGTCCTCTTCAGGAGCGTTGCCAGCTGCCTTCTCGAAGGCGTCCACGATTTTTGTCACCAACGGGTGGCGGACGATGTCCTCGCGGCCGAACTCGATGACGCTGATGCCGCGGATGCCGCGCACCAGCTCGACTCCACGCTCAAGGCCAGAGTCGCTCTTGCGGGGCAGGTCGATCTGGGTGACGTCGCCTGTGACGATGAACTTAGCGTCGCAGCCCATGCGGGTGAGGAACATCTTCAGCTGGCCCAGCGAAGTATTCTGCGCCTCGTCCAGAATTACGAAGGCACGGTCCAGTGTGCGGCCACGCATGTATGCCAGAGGCGCGATCTGGATGGTGCCGTCCTCCATAAAAGCCTGCAGCTTCTTCGCCGGGATCATGTCCTGGAGGGCGTCGTACAGCGGCTGCAGATAAGGGTCGAGCTTCTCCTTCAGGTCGCCTGGCAGGAAGCCAAGCCTCTCGCCGGCCTCCACGGCAGGACGGGTCAGGATCAGCTTCTTCACCTCGCGGTTCTTCAGCGCCCGCACCGCCAGAGCGATGGCCGTATAGGTCTTGCCCGTGCCGGCAGGGCCGAGAGCGAAGATCAGGTCGTTGTCGTAGTATTCCTTGACCAGACGTTTCTGATTCTTCGTGCGGGCCTTGATGCATTTGCCGTCGTTGCCGTATACAATGATGTAGTCGTCGCCGGTGGCCATGTCGACCTTGCCCACTTCGGCCTCACGGCCTTTCTCCTCGAAGAGGAAGTCGATGTCGTACTCGTTGATAACCCCCTTGGACTCCTTTATCGAGAGGAGGGCGTTGAAAGCCGCCTCAAAAGCTTCAATATCCTCCTGGGCACCCTCCACTGTAATCTGGGAACCTCGGGCAAACGCTTTAACTTTCGGGAAATGATGTCTGAAAAGATTGAGGTATTTGTTGTTGACTCCATAGATTTCAACGGGATCGAAGTGTTCAAGCGTCAGTGTTTTTTCTATCATGCGCGGCGGCTGTTGTGATTATGTGTAAATATACGATTTTTTTGCCTTTGATGCCGCAATTATCTACTTTTGTCTATATACAAAATGCCTGTTGACATGAAACTTATCAGATTGTGCTCGATACTCCTTACCGCTTGCGTGCTGCTAAGCAGCTGCGATGCGGTCCGCGCCATGCTGGGCAAGCCAACGTCGGAGGATCTGGAGAAGCTCCGCCTGGAGCAGGAAGCTGCGCGGCAGCAGGCCAAATTGGATTCAATCGCCGCTCTGCAGGCTGAGATCGACCGTATAGCGGCCGAGCAGGAAGCCGCAGCCCACAAGGTATCGTCGCGGTATTATGTAGCCATGGGAGGCTTCAAGGTCCCCGAGAATGCCGTCAACTACAAGGATTATCTCGAAAAGCAGGGGTATGACATCCTCGCCGTCCGGTTCAAGACCGGTTACGACGTGCTTCTGACCAGCGGAACTGACAATTACTATGAGGCCCTGAGGAGCATGTACAAATTCATGGAATATGAGAAGACATGCCCCTACGACATCTGGATATATGATACTAAAACCGCAATCCACGAATAGATAATGGAAAAAAGAACTGTTTTCACCGACAAGCATATAGCCCTGGGAGCCAAGATGGCCCCGTTCGCAGGCTATCTGATGCCTATTGAATATACTGGAATCAATGACGAGCACGCCACCGTGCGTTGCGGCGTCGGCGTCTTCGACGTGTCCCACATGGGAGAAATCTGGGTCAAGGGCCCTTCCGCTACAGCCTTCCTGCAGTATGTGACCAGCAACGACGTGTCAGTACTCTACCCCGGCAAAGCCCAGTACACCTGCTTACCCAATGGCCGCGGAGGCATCGTGGATGACCTCATCGTCTACTGCATAGACAAAGAGACCTATATGCTGGCAGTCAATGCCGCCAATATCGACAAGGACTGGGAGCATCTCTGCAGCTATGGCCCGAAGTTCGGCTTGACCCCCGGCAAGGAGCTTTACAACGCCTCTGACGAGATCTGCCAGCTGGCCGTGCAGGGTCCGAAGGCCATGGAAACCATTCAGAAGATTACCAAGCAGGACATCATGTCGATGGAATACTACACTTTCCAGAAGGTCGACATCGCAGGCATCCATGACGCTATCCTTTCCACCACCGGCTACACCGGCAGCGGCGGATGCGAAATTTATGTGGCCAACGAGGACGGTGACAAGCTGTGGAAGGCAGTGTTCGAGGCCGGCGAAGAGTTCGGCATCAAACCCATCGGCCTCGGCGCCCGCGACACGCTGCGTCTCGAGATGGGTTTCTGCCTCTACGGCAATGACATCGACGACACTACCTCACCTCTGGAGGCCGGCCTGGGCTGGATCACCAAGTTCAACGACGCCAAGGGCGATTTCATTGACAGAGCCTATATGGAGAAGCTGAAGGCTGAAGGCATCAAACGCCGTCTGGTCGGTTTCGAACTCGTCGACAAGGGCATCGCCCGTCACGGCTACGACATCTGCGACGCTTCCGGCGCTGTGATCGGCCACGTCACATCCGGCACAATGGGCCCCGCTGTCAAGAAGGCCATCGGTCTGGGATATGTCGATGCGGCGCACAAGGCTGTCGACAGTGAAATCTTCATCAACGTGCGCGGCCGCCTTCTCAAGGCAAAAGTCGTGAAGCTGCCCTTCTACAAGGCGTAACGGCGGCGCATGGAACGGCTTATCGAATTCGACAAGCAGCTGCTTCTTGCCATCAATCACTGGACGTCCCCCTGGGCGGACCAGCTGATGACGATTATGTCGAAGGTGGCGAT
Organism: Bacteroidales bacterium; assembly: GCA_017548725.1. Taxonomy (GTDB): domain Bacteria; phylum Bacteroidota; class Bacteroidia; order Bacteroidales; family UBA932; genus Equibacterium. Next base: position 1,535 of record JAFYZI010000068.1, on the reverse strand, counting down.
ATGGTATCCGCTTTACCTGATTGTCGCGATTGCCGTCTTTATCCCCGCAACATATTCCGGCCGCAGCCTCTACCGCAGCGAATGCAGCGGCGTGAAGATGTGGAAGGCCGGACTGGCAGCTTTGCTCTCCGTGCTTGTCTGCTGCGTATGCACTGACCTGCTGGGACATATAGTGAGGAATGCCGTCTGCCGTCCGAGACCCGGCTACGATGCGGAGCTCGGCAGCATGATGCGGCTCATTGCCGGCCCCGGAAATCTCTACGGCTTTTTCTCCAGCCATGCTGCGAACACCATCGCATTTGCTGTGGCGACGTCGCTAATAATAAAGCGCAGGGCATGGACTGTCGTGTCGCTGGTCTGGGCGCTGCTCATCTGCTACAGCCGTTGCTACCTCGGCCAGCACTACCCCACTGACGTGGTCACAGGCATAGCCTGCGGCCTGCTTTTCGCCTTCGGCGCGTACTGGATTTACAGATTTGTGATGAGAAAGCTGCTCGCGCGTGTTGTGTAAATACCTGAATAAAAGCATTTAAGACAAAGTCCTACTCCCGTTATCGAGGGGTAGGACTTTTCGTTATGCTCTGACCAGGGAGACAAAGACCGCTATCCCACGTGCAAATTCTGCTCGACGAGGTCCATCGTGAGTTTCTTGCTGCCGGAGATGGCGTCGCGGAGCTGGGCGTCGTCGAAGTCGCGAAGGTAGCACTCAAGATAGTCGATGATGCTGTCGGAGAAGACGCCTTTCGAAGTGTAGATGGCGCGGTCCTTCTCGAGCTCGGCGGCAGCGGCCACGCAAGAATCTGGCAGCTGCTCCAGAGAAGCGGCGAGGGCGCTGTGCTCCTTGTCGTGGATGTCGACTCCGAGGCCTACGTAGGTATGGTCGGCAACCTCAAGAGCAGCAGGAGTCTCGAAGCCGTGGCGGACGGCGGCGCAGAGAGCGGCCATCAGCATGTAGATGTCAGCACATCCGTCAGAAGCCCTCCACTCGAAAGTCTGCTTGGCGCTGAAGTCGATGGAAGAAGCCTCGTCACCACCGTTGAGGCGCGCAGCCATGTCGGTGCAGCCGGCCCAGCCCAGAGGAATGCGTACCAGCGCGCTTCGGTTGCTGAACGACCAGCAGAGCGACGTCGGAGCCTCCTGGTTCGGCACCAGACGGAGATACGACAACGGATTCGGATTGCCGAAGGCGGGGAGCGAAGTTCCGGCCATCATGAGACCGGCGATAGCCTTGCGGCACTCCTCGGTAAGATTGGTCTTTCCGTCGCCGGCGTCGGCAGGCACATTCACATCCTTAACCATGACGCTGCGGCCGTCGCGAGTGAACTTCATGTGCACATGCAGTCCGCTGCCGGCCTGGCCCACAGTGATTTTCGGGGCAAAGGTGATGGTGAGTCCGCGCTTGTAAGCCAGCTCACGCATGATCCATTTGGCAACCACGAGCTGGTCGGCCGCATCCTCGATGTCGACCGGAAGGAACTCTATCTCGTTCTGCTCGTAATTCAGGCCGTCCTGGCAGAAATTGCCGACTTCGCTGT
>JAFYZI010000067.1 GCA_017548725.1 Bacteroidales bacterium | reverse complement strand
CGTCCGTCATACATCCAGTTTGACGGGAGTTCGCCGCTTCCGCCCATGAGATAGAGGACGGGGTACTCCTTCTGAGGATCATATTGAGGAGGGGTATATACATATATCTCTCGCTCACCTTCGGTAACGGGGCTATAGTAGATATGACGGGTGATGGCTCCGTGAGGAACATCCTTCGCATCCCACCATGATGGTCCGTCGCCATGGACGATGAGCTCGCTGTAAGGAGGCATTGCCGTAAAGGCGGCGTATGTATTATTGGGATCAGCCATACTGACTCCGTCGACAACGAGATTGTACTGGTACATATCGACAGGGAGAGGACCGATGGTGAGGGTCCAGATGCCGTCTTCTCCTTTGGTAAAAGGCACGTTCCCCCTGACTCCCATCACTGTAGTCATTGCGCCGGAAAGGGCGACAGATTCTGCCTTCGGAGCTCTGAGCCGGAAAGTGACGGTATGGTCGTCATTTACCTGCGGAGAATTCAGATTCGCACTGAAGGGGATCAAGCCCTCGGTGTCTTTCTGGGGGTTATAGCTGAGGTTTACGTTCGACTGCTGGGCATTTGCCGTCAAAACCATAAGTAGCGAAATCGCTACGGCAATTGCTTTCCTGTTCATTATTTATTCTTCTTGAAGTCGCGGACGGTGTAGTATACAGGCTTGCGCTGGTAGTCGCCGTCGAAAAGGAGAGGATAGTTGTTGGCGCCGAGCCATGAATCGCGGTCGCTGAGATTCCAGAAAGTTACGCAAGAGATGTTCTTCTTGTATTTGCGCATGATCTCGAAAAGATCGGCATATTTCTGCTCCTGCTGTTTCTGGATTTCTTCGGTATAAACCTGGCCTTCGCCACGGCTGAACTGGAGTCCGCCGCCGGCCTCTTCGTTGATACGGATGTCGAACTCGGTAATCTGGATGTCGTCTACAAGCTCGAGATACATATTGATAGCTGTCTCGAAATCTTCCAGAGTCGGGTTGTCGAAGATGTTGTAGTGGCCCTGCATTCCGATGCCGGTTATAGGCGCACCTTCAGACTGCAGTTTCTTGACCATATTATAGATATAGGTCCTCTTGGCAGGAGTCCATGCGCTGTAGTCGTTGTAGAACAGACCCGCCTTGGGGTCAGCCTCGTGAGCCCAGATGAAGGCGTTCTTGATGAACTCGTCGCCGCAGAGCTGGAATGCCTGTGACTTGCGGAACATATCCTCATACGGTGCGTCAGGATTGTTGGCATCGCTCATCGCCTCATTGACAACATCCCAGCAATAGATGACGTCCTTGTAACGGTTCACGACGGTGTTGATATGTACTCTGAGGGAATCATAGAACTCTTCCTTGCTTGCAGCAACATACTTGGGAGTCTTGGTAGTCTGCATGGCAGGAGCACCGGGACGACCAGGGCGCTGCTGACCGCCGAAACCGGGGAATCCAGCGGGGGGATTGCCGCCCGGGAAACCGCCGAAACGGCCGAATGCAGGTCTTTCAACCCATACGGTGTCACCCTTCTCGTCGAGCTCTACGACAGGGTTGCCGTTCTCGTCGTGTTTGGTGAACATCCATGTAGCGAACTGGCTGTGCCATACAAGGTTGTGACCGCGCATCTTGATGCCGTGCTCGCGGCAGAAGTTGGCGATGATGTCAGCCTTCTCGAAATTCCACACACCGGCCTGGGGATGGATCTCGCCGGGCTTCATGCAGTTCTCAGCAGTGATGCTGTTGAATTCCTTGAGGATGAGGGCTGCCTGGAGAGAGTCAGTTACGTTACGCTCGGTAACGGCGACACCGATCTTGAAATAGTTCTTGTAAGCGTCCTTCAGACCCGGGTCCTTGGGACCGCATGCACTCATCAATGCAACAGAAGCAATGAGAGCAAGAATAGTAATCTTTTTCATTGATAATTATTTATAATACTTGAGATAACTTCAAATCCGGGTGCTAAAGTTAAAAAGATTTATACAATATGCGGCAAAAATGCGCAAGAGCCGGGAATAATCGTAACTTTGGTCTGCCAACTAATCTGTTTTTGCCGATGGGCTTAAGGTCCCTGCGTTATTTCTTTTTATTTCTCCTGCTCGGAGCGGCGATTCTGTGCTCCTGCGAGAAGGAGGAGCGGTATACGTTGCCGGATTACAGCGGTTATCAGTCCGGGACTGCCGGCACGGATGCCATGGCTACCGTCTATAAATACGGACTAAGGGAGCTGGCGCAGGCTTGCGGGCTGATGATCGGCGCGGAGTACACTTACGGTGAATTTGCAGACGATTCGCTGAAGGTAGTGCTCAAGCGCGACTTCGAAGCAGTCACTTTCGGCAACGAGATGAAGCAGGACGGTATAATGACTGCCAGAGGCCAGTTCAACTTCAGCCGCGCAGATGACATGGTGGGGTGGAACGATGCCTGCGGGCTGAAACTCTTCGGCCACACCCTCGGCTGGCATAACCAGCAGCAGACCGACTACCTCGACGCCCTCATCGCCAGCGCTCCGGATGCCGACTCCGCAGCGGCTCTGGTCCGCAATGCCCACAAAGTCTGGGTTGACGCCATGGTGAAACATTTCGACGTATATGGCTGGGACGTTGTAAACGAGGTGATGAGCGGCAACGGGGAATGGATTAACAGATCCAACACCAGCACTGGCGGCCGCCACCAGTTCATGTGGGGAGACTACTATAAGGGCGGCACGAAGGAATTCGTAGATTCTGCCTTCCGCAATGCACGCGAGGCACTCGAGCGCTACGGCAAGACCGCTGACCTCTACATAAACGACTACAGCCTAGAATGGCTCGGCAGCAAGCTGGAAGCCATCTGTCAGTACGCCGAAAGCAACCCCGACGTCACAGGCATAGGCACGCAGATGCACATCAGCGCCGATGTCAACCGCGACAATGTCAAGGCAATGCTGGAAAGGATGGTGAAGACCGGCAAGAAGGTGCGCATCTCCGAGCTGGATGTCACCATGGGCTCCGCCGACCAGGGAGAGACCATCGTTTACATCTTCGACCAGTACCTCAAGATCGTCCCCGAAGCCCAGCGGGACGGCATCACCTTCTGGGGAGTCAGCGACAAGCGCTCGTGGCTCGGCGCTGCACAGCAGCCCCTCCTCTACAACAATCTGTACCGCCGCAAAGAGGCATACTACAAACTCCACTCCTACCTTCTGGAGCGCTCCGGCCTTGACAATCAACAATAATTAGGATTTTCGCGTGCACGTGCGTAACTTTGGTTGTATAACGAAAGATCCTACGCTTATGAACGCAAAAACCATCGGAGCTGTCATCCTCTCCATACTTACTGTAGCCGCCTGCACAGGCAAAGACGTCGAAGTCGGCCCTTATACCGTTTCGACCATCGAAAAGAACGTTTACCACATACAGGACTATAACAGTTCCAATCCCGCCGGCGAATCTTTCGACGCGGCAGGGGAAAAGACCCATTTCAACAACTGCTCCGACATCTATCTGATAGTCGGCAGCGATCAGGCTCTGCTCATCGACCTTTCAAACCGCATCGACTGGGCTGACAATGCCGACGAGTCGCTGCGCGCCATCGTCGCAGAGAGAATCGCGGGCAAACCCCTGACCATCACCTTCACCCACAACCACGGCGACCACACCGGCATGCTGCCGGCATTCGTGGACGACCCTGCAGTCAGCTTCGCTCTGCCACAGGCAGACTTCGCGCGCCTGGCAGCCCGCTTCCCCGAGGCTCAGCGCCGTTTCTACCGCGAGGGTGAAATCTTCGACCTCGGCGACATGCAGGTCGAGGCCATCGCAGTGCCGGGCCACACGGCTGGTTCAATGGTCTTCGCCCTGAAGGGACATGACATTCTCTTCACCGGCGACGCCATCGGCAGCGGCCACGGAGTGTGGATCTTCAATGAAGAAGGTTTCAACAATTACGTTTCTGCCGTTCCTCATCTTATCGAGTGGGTCGAGAATCCTGACAACGGTGTGAACCAGGACCGCCTGCGCATCTACGGCGGCCACTACTGGCAGAAAGACTGGCTTGACCTGCGCAAGGGCAAAGAGCTCGGCATGCAGTATCTGCGCGACATGAAGGCTCTGCTCGACGAGATGGAGAGCGGCACCGCAGCCACCGAGCCCTCGAATCTCGGCCGTCCGGGCCTCGAAACCTACTTCCGCCATGGCGACGCCATCGTCACCTGGAGTGCCGACCAGGCTGAGCAGTACCGCAAACATTATCCCGAGAAGTTTGTATACCGTGATGCCGACATCGTCATCCGCCAGATCGACGAGCACACCTGGGAGGGCAACGGCCATCTGGTCTACAATGAATCTGTATATATCGTGGAGGGCAACGACCGCGCGCTGGTAATTGACGCCGGCTCCCGCATGCCCAACCTCGACAAGGCTGTCGCAAAAATCACCGACAAGCCCGTAATACTGGCTGTAACCCACGGTCACGGCGACCATGTCGGCGGAGCAGTTTGCTTCCCGGAAGTCTACATTCACCCTGCCGACACATCGATGATCAGCGGCGGCAGAGCGGCCTACAAAGGACAGATCAAATATCTTAACGACGGCGACGTCATCGACCTCGGAGGCCGCCAGATCGAAGTGCTCCACACTCCCGGCCACACCGCAGGCTCAATCACCTTCTTTGACAAAGCCAATCACTACGGCTTCAGCGGCGATGCCTTCGGCTCTACCAACCTGCTGCTCTTCACCGGCCCGTTCAGCGCCCTTATCAACTCCACCTCACGCACCGCTCAGTACATGGAGCAGAACGGCATAACCAAGCTCTATCCGGGCCACTACCATGGAGACAACCCCGAAACATTGCAGCGCGTCCTCGACGAGATGAAGATGTCGCAGGAAGTCCTCGCCGGCCGCCGCAAAGGCATGCCCAACACTTCCAACGGCCTCAACCGCTACATCGAGGACTACGGCGTAACCATCCGCTACAACGACCCCGACGCGCTGAGGTAGCGCGCGCGTGGCTTTCGGCAGGCGTTCAGCCTCCTCTTGCGCATTTTATGGACACAGAATGGAAAAATCGGCCTCGCCATCCATTCTGTGTCCACTTTTTCTAGTTTTTAAGGCTTTTTTGTGCCATAGAATGAAAGAAATAGCCTGTTTATTCATTCTATGGCACTGACGCTAGTATGACTGCGGGAAATATGTTCCTGTGCTGATGTCATAAAGTCTGACATTGCATGTCAGTTCAGTCTGGGCGTTCCAGCTATCTGCCCATGTCGTTGCACGGCAGAAATAGGTGGTTCCGTAACTTCCTTGATTGTCCGTTATCTCAATTGAAGACGTCCTTCTAAGATATACTGACGGACCGTCCAGATTATAATGGAGAATGTATGGTGCGGTTTCCGGAGTTTCTGCATATGCATGGTTCCTTATTGCAATTGCAGAACCCAAGGAAACTATGT
>JAFYZI010000066.1 GCA_017548725.1 Bacteroidales bacterium | reverse complement strand
GCGGCTTCAAGGATGGCGGCACCAACTTCGACGCCAAGACCCGTCGTAACTCTACCGACCTGGAAGATATCTTCATCGCTCATATCGCTGCTATGGATGCAATGGCACACGCTCTCGAAAGCGCTGCAGCTATCCTCAACGAGAGCCCTATCCCTGCAATGGTGAAAGAGCGCTACAGCTCATTCGACAAAGGCATCGGCAAGGACTTCGAGGACGGCAAGCTCACTCTCGAGCAGGTTGTTGCATACGGCCGCAAAGTCGGCGAGCCCAAGCAGATCAGCGGCAAGCAGGAGCTGTACGAGGCTATCGTTAATATGTATTAACAGCGCGTCATGACTGCTACACAACAAGGCGGAAGCAGAGGCTATCTGTTTTTCATAACCATCGTGGCCGTATTGGGCGGTCTGCTGTTCGGATATGACACCGCTGTCATCTCCGGCGCAGAAAGAGGTCTGCAGGCGTTCTTCGAGGGTGCCAAAGACTTCGACTACACCGACCTGATGCACGGCTTCACCTCCTCCAGCGCGCTGATAGGATGTATCATCGGTAGTGCGATTTCCGGTCTGATGGCCGGACGCCTGGGACGTAAGAAGAGCCTGTTCATCGCAGGTATCTGCTTCTTCCTGTCCGCTGCCGGTCCTTACTATCCCGAGTTCCTCTTCTTCGAGAAGGGTGTTGCATGCAAGTCTCTCTGGGTTGCATTCAACCTCTACCGCGTGCTCGGCGGCATCGGCGTAGGTATGGCTTCTGCCATCTGCCCTATGTACATCGCTGAGGTGGCTCCGGCCAACAAGCGTGGCAAGCTGGTGTCATGGAACCAGTTCGCGATCATCTTTGGCCAGCTGGTCGTTTACTTCGTGAACTTCCTCATCATCCAGTCTCACAAGAACGATCCCGCCGTTGTCGAGTGGACCAACCAGGTCGGCTGGCGTCTGATGTTCGGCTCTGAGTGCGTTCCTGCAGGTCTGTTCACCCTCCTCATCCTGCTCGTGCCGGAAACCCCGCGTTATCTGGTTATGTCAGGTCAGGAGAACAAGGCTCTCGACGTGCTCACCAAGATCAACGGACGTTCTGTTGCAGAGCAGGTGATTGCAGATATCAAGGCTACTGTCGTTGAGAAGAAAGAGAAACTCTTCGCATACGGCGTCCTGGTTATCTTCATCGGCTGCATGCTCAGCGTCTTCCAGCAGTTCGTAGGTATCAACGCAGTGCTCTACTTCGCGCCTCGTATCTTTGAATCGATGGGCATGGGCGATCCTATGACTCAGACCGTGATGATGGGTATCGTGAACATCTCGTTCACCCTGGTGGCCATCTTCACTGTAGAGAAGCTTGGACGTAAGCCGCTGCTCATCACCGGTTCTCTCGGTATGGCTCTCGGCGCTATCGGTGTCGCTCTGGCAGACGCTTTGCCCGGCGTGCCCGGTATCGTCGGCGTGCTCAGCATCATGATCTACTCAGCTTCATTCATGTTCAGCTGGGGTCCCATCTGCTGGGTGCTCATCTCAGAGATCTTCCCGAACACCATCCGCGGCGCCGCTGTGGCTATCGCAGTTGCCTTCCAGTGGATTTCGAACTTCATCGTAAGCTCGACCTTCGTGTCGCTCTACACCTGGAGCCCGGCCTTCACCTACGGCATGTACGCAGCCTTCTGCATCATCGCGGCCATCTTCGTCTGGAGGCTCGTTCCTGAGACCAAGGGCAAGACCCTCGAGGACATGAGCAATCTCTGGCGCAGCAAGAAGTAACCCCTGACACTATCTCTATATTTCAAAGCCCCGGAAGCCTCGCCGCTCCCGGGGTTTTGTTTTGTGCAATTATGTTGTATATTTATTAAACTTTTATATCTTTGCAAAAAAGCTGATATGGTTACTAGTGTCAATATAAGACAGCTGCGCAAAGCCAGGGGGATGACCCAGGAGCAGGTGGGGATCCTTGCGGGAATGAGTAAGTCTCAGATTTCCCGCATGGAAAGCGGAAAGCTTGGTAGTTCAGCTACTTATGCCCGTGTACTGGATGCCCTTGGATATAAGGCTGTCGTGAGCTACGAGGATGTAAGAGGCGGTAACAACCTTGGAAGGGATCAGATTCTTTCTATGCTAAAAGTTTACTATTTATGCAATAAAGAATCTTTTGGAATTGAAAGAATCGGTCTGTTTGGCAGTTTTGCCAGAGATGAAGGCAGAGCCGACAGTGACATTGACATAATAATCACTCTTGCGAAGCCTGACTTGTTCCTTTATGCCACTATCGCCAACCAGCTGGAAACAGTCTTCAACAGGCATGTCGATCTGATTTCCTCCAAGTCAACGTATCCCGAGTCATTTGTCAAGAACCTGGAAGAGGAGGTAATCTATGTATCCTAAGAGAGACCGTGTCCTGACTTTGCTTGATGCAGCCATCAAGGAGATCCATCTGCTCATCGACATGAGCAAAGACATTGAGAAACCCGAGGATTTTGACAAAGATCTTTCCGGCCTGGTAATATTCCGGGCCTGTGGAATGAGCCTTCAATATATCACTGAGAGTTACGTAAAAATCCGGAACATCTGCGGGAACGATTTCTTTAAGAGGTACAAGTCAATTCCTTGGCCTTCTGTTTTCGGAATGCGCAACTTTCTCTCTCATGGATACGGCGAAGTCGACACGGAAGGCATTTTCAATACTATCAAGGGCAATATTCCCGAATTGCTGCGAGTTTCAGAAGCTATCCGTCAAGATTTGACGGGCGGGAAATTGGATCCATTCTTCACGAACTGACATGATTTGACAGAATGCCAGAGAAAAAAGACTACCTTTGCGCTACATTTCAGTTAATGATATGAAAAAGAGGATATACGAGATTATTCAGATGGGTCATAAGGGTGACCGCGCCAGCAGCATTTATGACATATTCATGATCGTGGTGATTCTGCTCAGCATCGTCCCGCTGATGTTCATGAAGGTCTACCCTATCTTCGACGTCATCGAGAAGGTTACAGTCGTGATCTTCATCATCGACTACCTGCTGCGCTGGTGGACCGCCGACTACCGTCTCAAGGACGGCTCATGGTCGTACGTCGAGTATCCGTTCACGCGCTGGGCAATCATCGACCTGCTCTCCATCCTTCCGGGTCTCAACCTCATCGGCGACGGCTTCAAGATCTTCAGGGTGGCCCGCCTGCTGAGAATCCTCCGCCTGCTCAAACTTTTCCGCTACTCAGACTCTATCAGAGTGCTGGCCAACGTGCTCCGCAAAGAGAGGAAGGTGCTCATAGCCGTACTCGGCATCTCGGTATTCTACATCTTCCTGACTGCGCTCATCATGTTCAACACTGAGCCGCGCATCAACCCCGTCACCGGCGAAGAGACCTTCACCTGTTTCTTCGACGCCCTCTACTGGTCGACCGTTACACTCACCACCGTGGGCTATGGAGACCTGATCCCCGTCACTGAGATCGGCAGGCTGGTCGGCATGCTTTCATCCCTGGTGGGAGTCGCTATCATCGCCCTGCCCTCCGGCGTAATCACTGCCAGCTACCTCGACGAGATCCGGCGTGTCAGAGCCAAGAAGGAAGAGGACGGCGAGCCCGAAAAAGACAAAGAAGAGGAAGACGAGAACAAAGACCTGCATTCAGTCCTCGACGAGTCATAGCCGCATAACTGGACAAGGAGAGCCGGCTCCTCAAAGAGAGTTTATCCTCGGACGGCAGCAGGAGACCATCCAAATCTCCTGCTGTCGGACGGGAGATAAACTCATCTCTATTACGGCCGGAAAAACAATTCTTCCAACTCATTTTCTTGCCACAGAATGAATAAAGTGGCTGTTTTTTTCATTCTATGGCCGGATTTTCCGGCAAAACCCCTGTTTTCGTGCCACAGAATGCCGAAATGAGCACTCCCATTCATTCTGTGGCCAGCCGACGACCGGAAAATCATTCTGTGG
>JAFYZI010000009.1 GCA_017548725.1 Bacteroidales bacterium | reverse complement strand
GGAACCTGTGCCGCCGGCCACGAAGTCAACTGAAGTGGCGCCGAAAAGGGCGATGTTCTTCACTCCGTCAAGAGGAAGCACATTGCCTTCATTCTTGAGCAGTACCATAGACTCGGTGGCTGCTGCGCGAGCTGCCTTTGCGTGAGCCTTGAGGTCGGGTTTGTCAGAATATTTGTAGCCTTTGAAGCGGGGTGTACGGACAATGTATTCCAGCATCCTGCGGACGTTGCGGTCGAGGTCGGCCATAGAGAGGGAACCGTCCTTCACTGCATCGATTATCCTCTGGGTCTCGAAGGGCATGCCGGGTTCCATCAGGTCATTGCCGGCCTGCACTGCCTTTACTGTTCCGTCCTTGGCGCCCCAGTCGGTCATTACTATACCGTTGAAGCCCCAGTCGTTGCGGAGGGCGCTGGTGAGCAGCTTGTAGCTCTGCTGGGTGTATTCGCCGTTCACTTTGTTGTATGATGACATCACAGTCCAGGGATCAGCCTTCCTGACGGTGATCTCGAAGTTCTTGAGGTACAACTCGCGCAGGGCGCGTTCGCTGATCTGGGCGTCATTGTGGTCGCGGGCCGTCTCCTGGCTGTTGGCAGCGTAGTGCTTCACTGAGACGCCGACACCGTTCGACTGGACACCCTTCACGTATGCGGCAGAAATGTTGCCGGAGAGGACCGGATCTTCAGAGAAATACTCGAAGTTGCGGCCGCAGAGCGGGTTGCGGTGGAGGTTCTGGCCGGGAGCGAGCAACACGTCCACACCATATTCGAGCACTTCGTTGCCCATGGCTTTGGTCATGTTCTCTACAAGCTCTACATCCCACGAAGATGCGATTGCCGTACCTACAGGGAAGCCGGTGCAGTAGAAGGTCTGCTTAGTGCCTTCGCGGGTGGGGTTGATGCGGAGGCCTGCAGGGCCGTCGGCCAGCACAGTGTTGGGGATGCCGAGGCGCGGGATGGCCTGTGTAGTGCCGGCTGCGCCGGAAACGAGGATCTGCGAGCCGCCGGTGATGCCGGCGATCATGCTGCCCCATCCGGAGCCGACCACCAGGGTGGCCTTCTCCTCGAGCGTCATGGCTGCGAGGACTTCGTCGATATTGTCTTTGGTGAGTTTAGGCTGAGCCATCATGGGAAGAACCATGGCGATGGCAGCCAGAGTCATGAATATCTTTTTCATAAAACAGTAATTAGTTCCTACAAATTTAGGAAATAATTACTTGATCAGCTCGAATGTCTGATTGACGGAACCGTCTTTTTTATAGATAATCTGCTTTACGATGCCGACTCCTTTGGCGACCCAGGTCTTGACATGGAACGGGCCGCTGCCGGTAAAGAATTCGTCGTCTTCCAGAAGGAAGCAGTCGAACTGGCCGGCGGGAACTTCGATGGTCTCCCTGGCAGTCACGCTGCGGTTGTTATAGCTGTTGGTAGCCGTAAAGACGGTCAGGACCTTTACCTTTATCTCGGTGCTGGGGAGGTTGTCCCCTACCTTTATATTTGCCGGGATACTGCTCAGGTCGCCAACCGGCATATAGTCGCCGGACTGGACAGCCTTGGCCACATTGTTGACATAGGCCTTGGTCTTGCCGCCCTCGATGGTTACGTCAAAATCAAAGGGCCTGTTGCCGGTGACAGACTCGTTGTCGCTGTCGTAGAACCTGTAGGAATAGCTGATGCGGGCGTCTTTCATGTCGCCCTTCAGGCTCTCAAGGGTCTCATGGCAATAGCCGAACAAGTCGCCTGAGCCATCGTGGATGACCCACTTCAGCGTCTTGCCTGCGGTGCTGTTGTAATAACCTTCCTGTGCTCCCATATTGAAGAAAAGCAGGCTGAAAGTAAGCAGCGTCAATAATCTTTTCATTGTCATAACCTGTAATGTACCCATTTATAAAACTTCGCAAGCCCCGGTTTGAACCCCGCTATATTGAAGAACGCATAGAGCAGATTCTTGAAAAAGCGGTCGAGTGCGAAGAGGCCTGTGAAGAACTCGATGACAATCAAAGCAAAAAGGTTGCCATGAATTGGAAGCAGGCCCGGAATTGCTCCGAGGACTATGGCCGCAAGGAGCAGGAAGAGTACTACAGGATGTCTGAAACTGTATGTAGAGATTGTTTTCTTGAGATTGCTGAGGATGATATGTCCGGCGCGCGAGCAGCTGTCTTTCGCTATCAGCGCTCCGGCTTCTGCCGCATAATCTATCTCCGTATTGACCATAGCCCCTTTGGAGATAGTCTGGAGATTACGCAGTATCTGGTTCTGCTTTACGCAGAATTCCATCTCGCGGGGGATGTAAATGTCACACTGGCTGCCGCGGCAGATGAAATAATCGACTCCGAGCAGTTCGTGAGTGTCGGAGGCTATCATCTTGGACACATACTTGTCGAGCGTATAGACGCATACCACGCCGTTCTCATATTCGGTCCTGATGAACGAGTTGTTCAGGAAGTGGCCGTCCAGTTTGGTAATCATCTCCCCTGCCTCGACCATCGAGATCATGATGCCGTCCTTGTCATAATAGACCTCACGGACAATCTTGGAGCCGATGTTGGTCACTGCGTGGCAGTTGAACTTGTTGAGGAAGATTGTAACGTGGTTGTAGAGCCTTCCATTATCGGCCTTTGCCTCTTTGTCAAGCTCCAGAAGTATCTTGTCTTCCAGATAGTCGCACTTGCGGATGTGGGACATCAGAGGCACGTCGTTCTCGATGCAGGTAACCACACCGTTGACGGGGCATGCGACGCCTCCTGAGTATTTGTCGCGGTCGATCTGCTTGCTGCCGTGGTAAAACACGACGTCATCCAGGCAGTTGTTGACGGCCAGCAGCGCGAAGATGACGAAAACTGTCACCACCGGCGGCAGGAAGAAGCTCCAGATGAGCACGATCAGAGCGACCACGTATCTCAGAAGGTTGAAAGCTCTCATTTTCCGGCCCTGTTAAGGTTCAACATGAAATCTTCATATCTGTACCACACGTCTTCCCTGGCGAAATCACCTTTGAAGACGGGAGTCTCTACTCCATCGAAAGCATCGTACGGGTTGTAGCCGCGGAAAAGGTTGACTACAGAGGTGCCTGAGATGCGCTTCGAGTATTCTACGAAGTATATCTCGCCCGCAGGATTCTCGATGAGCTGGATGTGGAATATGCCTGTCACAAGCTTCGGCACGGAAACCCTAATGGCCCTTATGAACTCGTCGACAGCTTTTGCCACCTTGCTCTGAGCGCCCAGGAACTTGAGGTATTTGTCATAGCCGTTCTTGATGCGTACCTCGCGGGCATAGATGCAGGGCTCCGCTCCCACCCAGTTGACATCCACCACATATTCATGAGCGATCTCGATACGGCGGGTGATGCAGGTGTTCTCCAGCCTGCCTACGCCATGGCTTCCGGCAGACATAGTATTCGGCCTCATGAACACGTCGTCAAGGCTGAATGTCTCAGGGATATTGATGGTGCATCCCCGTGTTATTTCAGTGAGCTTCTCGTTCATCATGCGCTTGCTGAAGAACCATTGCTCCACTGCTACCAGCGGATTGCGTCCGGCCAGGGCGAACACTGCCGGCTTGCCCTGACGGGCCAGCTCATCTGCAGGGAAAACTGTGCAGCCTGCAGCATCGCCGTTAATCATGGCCAGCGCCTCGGCCTCGGTGACACGGCTTACTCCGGCCGGACAGGGGCACTGGATGTAAGTGGCGTCCATGTCGGCCAGCACTAGGCTGTCGCCGCTGTCCTTGCGGACGCGGTTGACAAAAAAAAGCTCTGCGGAAAGACCCGCACGCCCTCCGGCCTCGAATACCAAATACTTCATCGTATCATCTTTTGCAGATAGAAGAGCTCGGCGTATTTGACGCTGCACTCTGTGCCGCGCACCATGGCAAGCTGCCTTATCCCTTCGGGATTCAAGGGTGACGGAGCCTTCTTGATCTGGCTTTTATACAGGCTGAAAATCTCTATCTTCTCATCAAGGCTTTCGGTGATGTCGTGATACCACAGGCCGCCGCTGATGTTGATATTCTGGTTGAGGATGAAAGGATATTCGTATAGAGCTATGAAGCGCGGCATGAAACCCTGGCGGAAACGGAGAGCTGCCATTGCGGAGTCATAGACTTTCTTGTGGTCCTGATGCCATGAGGGATAGTTGATGAACAGCTCGTCGGGCTTGAAGCTGTCGAAGATGGCATCGTACTGCGTGACGAAAAAGCGGGTCGGAACCATGTCCAGCTCGCCGTCGTAGTTCTCCAGAAGGATCTGATGGCTGGCCTTCAGCCTCTTGCAGACCTGATTGGCCTCTTCCATCCTGCAAAGCTCTCTGGAGGGATCTCCCTTGATGCCGATGGTTGCGTATGCAATGTGGATCTCGCTGCCCAGGTCGCGCTGGGATGCCAGATAACCGCCGCAGCCGAGGATTTCATCGTCGGCATGAGGGGAAATTACTAATATCCTTTTACTCATAAGAAAATGTTAACGTGCTACGAAATAAACGCCTGCCATGATAAGCACTACGCCGATCCATCTGGTAGCCGGGATGGGCTCATGGAATATCCAGGCGCCGGCCAGCAGGCTGAGGATGAAGCTGATAGCTGTAAGCGGATATGCGAGCGAGAGATCATAACGCTTGAGCACGGCCATCCACTCCAGGACGCCGACGATAGCGGTAAGACCAGCTGCATAGAGCTGCCATGTCGACAGGGCGACCTTGAAGAAAGCCCATGTCCATGAGAACTCGCCAATCTTCTCCAGAGCCACTTTCAGGAAGCATTCGGAGCCGATTACCAGCATTCCTTGCAGCAAAATCAGTATGAAGAGTCTTATCATCTCTTTACAAAGTTATGATTTTCTATGATTCTAATATAATTTTCATAAACATCGTCGACAAGATTGTCCCATGTGCGGTACAAGTCACGGAACGCCCCTTGCCCCACTTTCCTGAGAAGCTTGCGGTCGTTGTACAAGGAGGCGATGCGTGCAGCGAAGGCTGCCTCGTCGTTGGGAGCCACGAAACCATTGACGTTGTCTACAGTGTCGCCGGATGCCATCGTGCCTTCACAGAACAGAGTGGGCGTCTTCTGGCAGGCCGCCTCTATCTTAACAAGGCCGTATGTATCCGACACTGAGGGGAAGAGCAGCAGGTCCGTACGGGTATACATTGTCATAAGAGCCAGACTGTCAGACACCTTGCCGGTGAAGATGACATTGTCTTTCAGGCCGAGCTCCACCGTCATCTGCTTCAGATAGTCCTGCTTGTTACCTTCGCCGACCATCAGCATCTTGAAATCCGGGACGCTCTTTTTCAGTTCAGCGAGGGACCTCATTGTGAAATCCTCCCTCTTCTGGAGATCCTGCCTGCCGACATGGGCCATCACGAAGTCATCGTCATTCAGGCCATATTCAGCATTCACCTGCTGCCGTGCGGCAGGGATGTCGATGATCGGATAATGGTCGGTGGAATAAGGCATCACCCGATAGGGAGCCGTCAGCCCGTAATCCCGCTGGAACATATTGGCCACAGCGTCGTTCACGGTCCAGCATTCGTCGCAGGCATTGTATGCACTCATCATCAGCTTGATGACCTGCTCTCCAACTGTCTTGCCTACGTACTGGATTACGTCAGGCCTGAAATCGGAGTGAATGGTGCCGACCATAGGGATGTTGTTCCTGCGGCCTACGGCTTTGGCGCAAAGGCCCACGGGGAATGCGCTGTGGATATGGATCAGGTCGAGCTTCTTGATCTGCTTCTTGAACTTGAAATCAATTATGGGGAAACCCTGCGGATAATCGTCTCCTTCACGCATTATAGATTTGCAGCGGACTATTTCATAGGGGAAACGGGCATCGTATTCGGGGGTTGCTCCTACTCCGTTCGGAGCGAAGACCGTCACGTCGCACTTGTTGGCCAGCCGTGAGGCGTATGCGTCGGTGATCTTGACAACTCCGTCGATGACCGGATAGTATCCGTCTATGAACAGTCCTACGTGCATATCAATTATCTTGATTGTAATAGCTGCTGTAATACTCCAGGATCTTGTTCCTGAGCAGATATTCGTATTTAGACCTTACAACTTCTTCGCTGGCTGCGAACCATTTCAGGCGGCTCTGGTCGAGGTCGTATGTAGTGGAGCGGCCTACGTCGTACATCTTCTTCTGGTAGTCGTAGGCTTCGAGGGCTGCCGATTCTGCCCTTTCGGCAGAACTGTGGCGCTGCCTTGCAGTAACAGTCTGGTAATATGCCTCGCGCAGCTGTTTTGACAGTTCCTTGCGCGACTCGTCAAGGGTTACCTGCGCATCGTTATAGGCCAGCTTTGCCCTGGTGATCTGCCTGTTGGTGCTGAGATCGAGGATGGGAACGGCCAGCTTGAGGCCGAAGGCGCCCCAGCCGTTTGAACCGAGCTGAGAGCCGATATGGAAGTCCTTGTATCCGATGGGCAGATAGAAATAGTTGTTGTAATTGGCAAAGAATGACAGCTGAGGATAACGCGACGAGCGGGCAACCTTCTCGCGATACTGGGCGCTGGTCATGTTGTATCTGGCTGAAAGTACGGACGGGTGATTGTCGATGTCGTTAAGCATGGGCATCAGAGGGTAGACTTCAGTACCTTCTACGCTGTCCTCCATATCCCTGATCTCAAATCCGGTCTCGTCGTCGAGGCCTATCATGTTGACCAGGTCTACTTTTGAAATGATGGTATTGCCGGTAGCGGCGGTGTACATGTGCTCTGCCGAACTGAGAGAAGACCTCGCCTCGGCCAGATCGGCATTGGTGCGCTTGCCTTCGGCAACCAGCCTTTCTACATTGTGGAGCTGTTCTTCGCAGAGATCGACCTGTTCCTTGGCGATCTGTTCCTGACTCATGTTGTTGAGCAGCTGAAGATAGGCTGCTGCCACCCTGATGCGGGTGTTGATCTTGGACACTATGATATTCTCCCCGGCCGCCTTGAGGGTGTACCGCTCAGCAGCCTTGGAGTTGGCGATCGCACCTCCAGTATAGAGCGGCATCTCGAGTTCAGCCGCCACCTGGGTCAGCGACATCGTAAGGTTCTCGTCCACGCTGTACATGATCAGCGCGTTACCTGTGTGCAGGGTTTCCTGCACGCCGATGTTGATGACGGGGACTCTGCTGACAGCCGTTTCGCTGAGCACTTCCTTCTGGGTATCGTACTGCAGCTGACGGTGCAGTATCTCTGGATTGTGTGTCAGCGCATATTCTACGCAGTCATCTATGCTCCACACCTGCGCGAATGTAAGCATCGGCAGGACCAGCAGCACCAGTGACAACAAAATACGTTTCATCTTCCTTTAGTTCAATTTATTGCCTCTCAGCACCATATCTTCTGTTACACCTTCCTTGATCTCGATGTAGATTCCGTCGGACAGGCCGGTGACAACAGGAATCCTTTCGAATTTCTGGTCTTTCTTCTCTGCTGAGACAAGCTTGTAAACATAAGTGCCGCCGTCTTCAAAGGCGATGGCTGTTTCTTCTATCGATATCACGTTGTCGGCCTGGGCGGTGATGAATTCTGCATTGGCGCTGTAGCCGGCGCGGAGTTCAGTGGTGCCGTCGTCGCTGTCGACTGAGGCCTTGAGGCTGAACATCACGGTACCATTCTCCTTCACTCCCATCGATGAAATCTCTTCCAGGGTGCCGGTGATATGGCGGTCGAGGCTTGAACCGACAGTGATTCTGGCAGGCGTACCTACAGTCAGCCTGTCGACTTCAGTCTCGTCTATCTTGCCGTCGAATATCATGTCGGAAACGTCGGCTATCGTAGCAATAGTCGTGCCTTCGCTGTAGGGGCTGGTGCTTACCACTGATGCGCCTTGTTTGAGAGGGAGGTCGATTACCTTGCCGCTCATGGTGGCCTTTACTATCGTGGTGTTCACAGAGCCGCTGCGCTTTGAGCTTCCGTAGAGGATGATATCGAGGGATGACTGGGCCTTGGCGGCATTTTCCTTGGCAAGAGACAGATTGTGGGTCGCCTTCTCGAACTCCTCGCGGGAGATGACGTCGCCTTCGTAGAGGGCCTTGCTGCGGTCGTAGTCTCTCTGGGCTTCCTGCAGCTGGAGGTTTGAGGCCTCCACAGCGCTCTGGGCGTCATTGTAGGAGCTCATGTCGGGGATGACGCTGACTCTTGCGATGATATCGCCGGTAGCCACTTCCTGGCCTACCTTGACGTTGATCTGCGTGAGGATGCCGGTGATGCGAGGTTTCACATAGACTTCGCGGCGGGGCTGGATTTGTCCGGTGGCGATGGAGCTCTGATATATCGTGCGCTCCACAGGCTTCAGCAGTTCATATGTCTCAGAAGCGGGCCTTGACTGACGCCAGAGGAAAAAGAATGTCAGGATGACGAATGCGGCAACCAGCGCCCACAAAACGAATTTCAATGCTTTCTTCATAATCATTTATCGTCTCTAAGTGCCTCTATAGCTTTGATTGTAAGGGCCTTCCGGGCAGGCACATAGCCCGAGGCCAATCCACCGCACACCAGTATGAGCAGCGAGCCGAACGCGTATGCAGGAGGGATCATCGGCCTTGATATCAGGGCGTCCGTGCCTCCTCCCAGCACGTTGTTCAACAGCAGCAGCACCCAGGTGCCCGCTATTATTCCGACAACTCCTGCTACAACCGTCAAAGTAAGCGCTTCAAGCATAATCTGCAAAATAATTGTGCGGGGTCTTGCGCCAAGAGCCCTGCGGATGCCGATTTCCTTGGTTCTTTCCTTGATGGTTACGAGCATTATGTTGGATATGCCGATCAGGCCGGCGAGCAAAGTGCCGAGCCCGACGATCAGTATCAGTATTTCAACTCCCGTCATGGTGCTTTCGTACACCGACACTGCGTCCACCATGGAGATGATCTCCATTGCAGCATTGTCGTCGGGATGTATGTTGTGGTTCCGCTTGAGGATGGTGGAGATTTCCGCATTGGCGCTCTCGATGTCGTATTTGTCGTACAGACCTACAGACATCATGCCGATGCGGTCCTTGTGGTCGAATGCGTCCTGCTCTGTGGTGAAGGGCAGCAGTACGCAATCCTGGGAGAAGAATCCCACCGAAATGTTCTCATTAGTGTGGGTTATTACTCCCACTATCTTGTAGACGTTGCCGTCGACAGTAAGGTCCTCTCCTACGGGATTGTCATGGTCGAACAGCTCGGCCACCACCCTTTCGCCTGCCAGGCACACCTTGCGGTGCTCATCTATGTCGGTGTCGTTCAGATAGCGGCCGTACACCACCTTCTGGGGAATGTCGATGTAGTAGGTAGGCGTTACGCCGGCAGTCTGGTAATAGCCGCTGCGGGTCCTGGAGCCGATCTGCTGGAATCCGTCGAGATTGGCTTTCGTGATATACCTCAGGCGGCGGCCCATCTTCTGTCTGATGTCATTGACATCTCTCTCCTGAATGTACCACGAGCGGTCGGCGTTGAAGCCGCTGTAGGCCATGGATGTAGTCGTCGGGGTGTAGACTATGCTGTTGGACGACAGGTTCATCAGGCTGCCGATGAGGCCCTTCTTCATTCCGAAGCCGCAGCCTATCAGCACCACGAGCATGAAGATGCCCCAGAAGACGCCGAACATCGTAAGGATGCTGCGCACCTTCTGACCTTTAATGGTCACGAGCACTTCCTGCCACATGTCTCTGTCCAAGAGCTTCATCGTCTAGTCGTTTGCCGCGAGGGCTTCTACAAGTTTTATGCTTACGGCCTTCTTGGCGGGCATGTATCCTGCCAGCAGGCCTGCTAATATCATTATCAGGGTTGCGCCGAGTACGACGCCCAGATCAACGCTGGGATTGAGGAATACGCTGCTGCCGACTCCTGTCGCAGCAGGGTCGGATGCTGCGGAAACTATCACGTCAGCCAGTTTTATCACTCCTATGCCCAGCACCATGCCTACATAACCGAATATCACTGTCACCATCACTGATTCGGTGAGGACCAGCGTGATGATGGAGCGGCGCGGGGCGCCCATTGCTTTGCGGACTGCCAGTTCGCGGGTTCTCTCACGGACGGTGATGAGCATGATATTGGACACTCCTACGATGCCGGCAACCAATGTCGAGAGGCCTACTATCCAGAGGAAGAGGTTGATGGTCTTGAAGAGGCTGCTAATGTAGAGGGCGAGGTCGTAGGTGTTGGTGATGGTCAGGGCTTTCTTGTCCTGCGGAGAGAACTGCTTGTAGGATGCCAGGTGGGCTCTCATCTTCTCTACGAATGCGCGGTTCTCGGCTTCTGTGTTGAGGCCGGCTACGGTTACCGACAGCTTGGAGATGTCGTCGTTGTCGAAGTACAGGGCCTTCACCGTCGTGAAGGGAGCTATCAGCGTCCTTGACACGTTATACGATTTGGCTGGCTTGTAAACGCCTGCTACCGTGAAAGCTACGTCATTCACCGACACTGTGCGGCCGACTATGTCCGCGGGCTCGTCGGCGGGGAAGATTCTCTTGCAGAGATTGGTTGACACCAGGCAGACCTTGCGTCTCTGGGCTATGTCGATGTCGTTGATGTTCCTTCCGGCGAGCAGCACGTTGTTGCGGATCGATTCATAACCCGGGTAGAAGCCGGCGATGTCGGTCTCGGAGTATTTGTTGCGGTAGCTGACGGTTACGTTGCGGTCGAGCTCGGGAACATATCCCAGCACGTTGTCGGGGAAGGCTTCCTGTAGGGAACGGCCGTCGTCCTGCGTTACGCTGATGCTTCTGCCGACGGGCAGGCCTTCGAAGGGCAACATCGTGGTTGAAGGCTCGATGGTGACTACGTTGTCGTCTTCGTTGAGCCATGCATTGGAGATGCCGTTCAGGATG
The DNA here is from genome assembly GCA_017548725.1 of Bacteroidales bacterium. Lineage (GTDB taxonomy): Bacteria > Bacteroidota > Bacteroidia > Bacteroidales > UBA932 > Equibacterium. The sequence continues at coordinate 5,400 of JAFYZI010000009.1, read as the reverse complement.
CCGTTGCCGGTGCCGAGCAGGACTATCAACAGGAATATTCCCCAGGCCGTGGAAAGGCCTGTGAGCAACAGCCTGGTCTTGCTATGGCTCATGGATGAGAATATTTCTGAGAAGAGGTCGCGCATCGTTTTACTTTTCGTCTTTATAGATTACTCCGTCCTTGATGAATATACGGCGGTCAGTCTGGTTGGCAATATCCTGCTCATGGGTGACAATTACTATGGTCTGGCCCTGCTCGCGGTTGAGTTGCAGCAAGATATTCATCACTTCCTGTGTGGTCTTGGAGTCGAGGGCGCCGGTGGGTTCGTCGGCGAGGATTATCTTGGGCTGCGAGATAAGGGCGCGGGCGATTGCGACTCGCTGGCACTGGCCACCTGACATCTGGTTGGGAAGGTGGTTCCAGTGGTCCTGCAGGCCTACTTTCTCGAGGTACTGCATCGCTATCTCGTTGCGCTCGGCACGTTTCACTCCCCGGTAATAGAGAGGCAGGGCGACGTTTTCCATGGCGTTCTTGAAGCCGATGAGGTTGAACGACTGGAAGATGAAGCCGATGAGTTCGTTGCGCATCATGCAGGCGTCGTCTTCAGAGAGGTCTTTGATGAGCCTTCCCGCCAGGCGGTACTCGCCTTCGTCGTAATTGTCGAGGATCCCGATTATGTTCAGCAGGGTACTCTTGCCCGAACCGGAAGCACCCATGATGCTCACCAGCTCGCCCTCTTCCACTTTCAGGTTGATACCCTTCAGAACCTGCACCGGAGAAGCCGTGTGGTATGTCTTATATATGTTCTTGAGCTCTATCATAAATAGCGCCGACTATTATTCATAATAACCTACAAAAGTAGCAATAATTCGTGAATTTCGGCACAATTCGGGCCCGTATCGCCGTGGTACTCTAGTATTTGATAATGCGGAAAGAGAAGGTCTGGGCACCGAGCTGGCCGGTGCCGTCGATGGCTTCAATGATGCCGATGAACTCGGTGTTGACGTCGGAGGCGGAGAAAGGGATTTCGGCGATGCCGTTTTCGTCAGTAATCACAGCGGGACGCCACTGCAGCAAGTTCCTGTAATCTGGAGTCGACGAAGATATCTCCACCTCATCTGGCTCATAGAACTCCCGCTTGGGGTAATATCCCTGCGCCTTCCACATACCGTATATCTCAAGCAGTTCCTCCTCGGTGTACTGCGGACCCGGGTATATAACATCGTGAGGAAAGTCGCTCATATCAACTATCCAGCGCCCTTCAGGATCACCTTCCAAGGGAATGTATTTGATTACTCTGTACGTCTCGCCACGTTTTGGCTTGAAGTGTTCCACCTCATTTGCAGGCCACCGTGGATGTGAATGGTGTGAATAGCCATGCCAGTCATTCAGATATTTTTCTGTGCCGTGATCGCAGACCCATTCCGTACTCGCCAAGATTGCCAGACTGTCGAGATATCCGGTCACCTTATCCCTTGCGACAGTATTGCCTCGAGCTTTGACGGTAGCTTCAGTCAAGACTATTACATCTGGATCGAAATAGAAGATCTCTTCCTCCTTTTCTGTACCGAAGATTTGATTCTGAGGCAGATACCGACCCTTACCTTTCCGATAGACTTCTATACTGTCAAACGGATTGACAATTGTAAGTTTGGCCTTGGGTCTTGTCACTATCGGTTTGATGTATACATTGCCAGGCATCAGTTCCATCAGTTCCGGTTCTACTTCGAATCGGCCAAGCGAATCGGTCAACACCGTGCATGAATCTCCCACAGGAGAAACGGCCTGGATGAACATATATCTTTCAACACGGTCCTGCCCGACAATTCCGTCCGTCAGCACCTGCCGTCCCTGCCCCGACGCCGGGGATTGTTCGTTGTCCCAGACATAACGCCGCCAGCCCTGCGTCATCAGCAGCAGGTCGAGGGCCTGCAGGCGGTTTGAGTTCTTTTCGTCGAAATAGTAGGTTGGATTGAAGATGTCTCCGCGTATCTGCTCGGACAGATAGCTGTGGGACAGGATGTTCTCATGCCCGGGCAGGTACAGGTAGGCCTTGTCGAAGATGCTCACGGCCAGCTCCGCCCGAACGGGATTACCATCAGAATCTGTCACCTGTACGCTGACCATTCCGGTATCGCGCACTTTGTAACGCTCTTTGTCTGTCGTGGCAGTTACGTTCAACTTCTGCTCCGGATTGACATAGACCAGCCGCTCTGCGACTGGACGGCCGTCACCGTCCATCAAGGTCAGCTCTACGATGCCCTGAGAGGGGAACAGCTCCTTCGGCAGCCGGACAGTCTGCCTGCCCTTAACCGTCCCCTGAGCGCCTCCGCAGGGAATGTCGTGCAGCTTGGCAAGAATGGAGTAGTCGTGAGGCTCATTGTCAGGGGCAGAAACCTGGATGTCGATCCCGGCAGCATTGTTACGCACCAGGCGGAGCGACATACCTTCGCGCCTGATTTCAGGGAAAGGACAGATCCTTCCATCTTCAAGAGCAACCTGATATGTCTTCCCGAGGCGGGGAGTTATCACGAACCGCCCCATTCCTTCATGGAGGCAATAAATGCCGGCGATCTCTTTTCCGTCCTCCAGCACCACCCCGGATACTTCCTCCGGATAACCGTTTCCGTAAGTGGCCTTGAATGCTACAACAGATGTGACGCCGTCAATCAGGTCGCCGCTTTCCGGGAACAGGTCGAAACGATGTTGTGATGTGCGTCTGAGCAGAGTGTCATTCGCTATAGCAGCCTGCGTTATTGCTTCCATCTGATTAACACGGTCCACTACCCTTATCCGGCGCGGACGGAGAGCCTCAGTAGTGTCAGTAGTGAAGGAAGACTTGGCATATCCCTCCATATAGTATTCTCCCTGCGGCCAGTTCTCTCCAATATAGATATGACCATTGCCGCGCCCGTCAACTATCGGGTACTTCTCGCTCCAGACCAGGCTGTCGGTCTCGCTTCTAATTTCCAGGTAGAGCGTCTGGCTGTTGCCTGACAGGGCCATAGTCTGCTTGTCCATCAGGTAAACTTTGAAGAACAGATCTTCACCGGTTTCGGCAATCTCCTTGCTGGGAAACAAGTATATGAAATCCTGGGCGGCAGCAGGGATAGCCGAGCAAACCGTCAGGATGACAGAAAGGAGACGTTTCAGTCTCATATCACTTGAAGATTTCGGACAGCCTGGCTTCCAGGTCTTTGATTTCGAGTTTACGAGCTACGATGACGCCATCGGGACTGATCAGCAAATTGTCCGGAATGGTGCTGACTGAATAAACGTTGCTAGCCTGGCTACTTTTTTTGCTAAGGTCGGCGAGCTGGACCCAGGGCATTTTCTGCTCTTTGACTGCATCTACCCAGGCGTCCTTGTCGCTGTCTAAAGAATAGCCGACAATATCGAGGCCTTTGGGATGATACTTTTTGTATATATCAATCAAATCAGGCACCTGAGCAATGCAGGGACCGCACCAGGACGCCCAGAAATCGACCAGGACCCAATTGCCCCGTCCAACATATTCGCTTAGCTTGTGGATAGAGCCGTCAGGGCCAGATAGTTCAAGGTCCAGATACCTCTCCCCGACAGATGCTTTCTGGCGCTGTGCGTTCTGTTTCCGCTGTTCGTCCGAAGCCGCCATCCGCTGTTTCAAATTAAGCACAAAGGGATGGTTGGCAATCATGGGGTTTGCAGCCAGGACCTCCTCCAGCTTGTCCTCGCCGGCAGCTTTGTTCCAATTGTCTGCAGCTGAGACCAGCGAAGGTAGATGTTCGATAAAGGCGACGGGCAGCAAACTGTTATTGTTCTCTTCAATCATGCCGACAAAGAAGTCCGCATATTTCTTGATGGCTGCAAAATACTTGGCCATCAGCTCAGTTTGTTGTTCCTCGGTGGCATCAGGCCCCAAGGCTTCCATTTCATCGATTACAGTGCTGTATTCCGCATAAGCCTCGCTGTTGCGTCTGTCGCATTCTGACAATTTCGTATTAAGCTCAGAGCCTGTAAAAGAGCCACTTGCGACATCCACTCTTATGGGCTTGCCGTCATTGAAGATTGGGAACTTCGCATCCCCGACAGTAATCATCAGCAGAGCGTCTTTCTCAGCTTTTCCCTTCATTGCAAAGGCTCCGCCCGAAACGACAGCGCTGTCAATCGGGACTTTACTGATCTGATCGGTCAGATATACAGTAATCCCATCCTTCGGAGCATTGCTCCCCTTGATAGTATAATTCGCAATATTTGCGGAGCATGCGACAATCCCCGCCGCGGCAACCGCCAGAAATATCAAATACTTTTTCATACTTAAAGGTAAATGATTTTTCTCTAAGGGCGTACAAGGTCTGCAAATTTATCGCAGACCTTGCGCACCCTTTATTCACAAATCACTAACTCACAGTTCATTACAATCTCGCAGTGTACAAGGCATGCAGCATTTTAACAGACCTTGTACAATTCAGAAAATCATCTCGGAAGAATATGGATGTTTTGGAAAGCAAGGCATTCTTGGAGTTCCGTTCGCTTACGCTCACTCCAACCCTCCCAACGCCTGCATCGTCCTGCTGACGCAGAACTCGCATTCGTCGGGCCCCTCCCGTTTTGCAAGTCACGGGTGACCAGCCTCCCCGAATGCCTTCTTTCCAAAGCATCTAATTATTGGCGTGTTTTGTAATGATGTGATAATCTTACAATAAGACAAAGTCCTCCCTATCATTCTGAGGGGTAGGACTTTATGCAAATATGTATGAATGAGGATATTGTAAAACACGCACATGTTTCAGCACGCTTCTGCGTGCCGGCCGCAAGGCCGCGGGGGTATTAGGGGGCAGCGCCCCCTGTCAAAAAGGGTCGGCGGCCAAGCCGCCGGCTTCTAAGCCTGGCCCAAACAAAAAAAGCCTTTGGCTTTTTGGGCCAAAGGCTTAGAAGACGGCGGCTACCTACTTTCCCACATGGTATCGCAGTATCATCGGCGCTAGTGAGCTTAACTTCTCAGTTCGGAATGGTATGAGGTGGATCCTCACCGCTATAACCGCCTTAACTTGTCCACAGCATCCTTTTCACAGGGTGCTGCGGTATATCTTATGAGAAAGACAACTTGATACTTACTCGTTTTTCTGCTGCGTCACAAAGCTAGCTTGCAGTCTTGTAAGCTTTTCTTGTGTGTTTTGTTAGTGTTCACTTCACTCTCCGCGCATTGCGCGCTGCGAAGCTCTCGGGCTATTAGTACCGCTCGACTTTGACATTGCTGCCTTTACATCTGCGGCCTATCAACGTGGTAGTCTCCCACGACCCTCTATGGAAATCTCATCTTGGAGCCGGCTTCGTGCTTAGATGCTTTCAGCACTTATCCTTACCGAACGTGGATACCCGGCGATGCAGCTGGCGCCACAACCGGTAAACCAGTGGTTCGTCCATCCCGGTCCTCTCGT
>JAFYZI010000065.1 GCA_017548725.1 Bacteroidales bacterium | reverse complement strand
TGCGCGGCATCGCCGAGCTCGACGGCCTTATGGTCGGCATCGACAGGATGCTGTCAAGAGAGTAATCTTCTTATTATAAGTAAGTAAGAGCAGACACTACTTTGCTGCGACCTCCGTTCGCTATAGCTCACTACGGCCCTCCCATTGCATGTTACTGGGGCGCTGCCCCAAACCCCGCCGCTCCAGCCTGCTATCAGCACAGGCTAACCCTCACGGCTTTCACTAGCGGCTGATGCCGCCAGTTCGTCCTGCCTCGTAAACTTTACTTCCGAGGGCGGTAGTGTCGCAGCAAAGTAGTGTCTGCTCTTACTGGGATAGGTCTGCCCTTATTTCGGGGTAGGTGGTAGTACACTTTGGGGTAAGTCCGGCAGAAAGTGCCAGACCTACACCACGGGAAGTATCTGGACTGCATATTTGCGGGGTAGGTCACGACCATTCCAGTGGACCTACCCCAAAACCCCGCTAAAAAACGTACTTGATTATATCATAGAGCATGATGCCGGTGGTGATGAGCTTGGCACCGGTGCCCGACATGAAACCGAGGAAGGCTCCCATGCTTGCCTTGAAAGAATCCCATACCCCCCTGTTCTCAAAGAGGAATTCTCCCAGGAAGGCCCCGGCCAGCGAGCCGAGGATGATACCGAAGGGCGAGAACATGCCGATGAAAAGGCCGACAATCGCTCCGACGCTGGCAGCCTTGTGGCCGCCCGTCACCTTGGTGAACCACGCCGGCACGAAATAGTCGAAGATGGTCACGACTATCGTTATTACCAGCCAGATGATAAGAAAACGCAGAGTCATCGGGTCCGCAACTCCCCTCTGGCCGGAGAAATAGACAAGCAGAAGTCCGGCCCAGCTCAGCGGAGGGCCGGGAATGCCCGGGATGATGCTGCCGGCGATGCCGGCCAGCCCGAGGATCAGTGCAAATACGCAAAGTACGTCCATAATATCATTCCGCGTGCGCGGCTCTTGACTTGTTAACAATCCAAACTCCCACGAACACCAGCGCCACCGCCAGAAGCTTCTGCCAGGTGAGAGTGTCCATGCCGGCGATGATGCTCACCACCACCGCGATTATCGGCTGCAGGTAGGTATACATGCTTACCACCGTCGGCCTCAGGCGACGCTGTCCGGCAGGTATCAAAAAATATGCTACAATTGTCGCGAACACCACGACATACACCACTTCCATCGCCAGCTTCGGAGTTACGGCGGCATAATCTATCGTCATGATGGGCTTAAGCGACAGCGGGATTGCCACCACCATCGAGAACAGGAACATCCATTTCATAAGCGTGACGATGCTGTAACGCTGCGTCAGCGGCCGGAAGATGCCCAGATACGCACCGAAGGTGAAGCAGTTCGCCAGTATCAGCGCAATTCCCGCCGGGGTCGAGGTCTGCAGTCCGCCTTTGAAATGCAGCGAAGAGAAGATCAGCAGCAGCGCTCCGGCCAGCGAAGTCACCACGCCCAACACCTTCTTGCCCGTGATGGGCTCCCCCAGGAAAATCGCCGCGAAAATCATCGCCCACAGAGGGGTAAGAGATCCAAGTATAGAGCAGTCGATGCTCGAGCACATCGTGATTCCCTTCAGGAAAGTGTACTGCGGCAGCACCAGGCCGATTATGCCGGCCAGCGCCATCAGGAAGACATCCTTCGCCGGCACTTTCTCCTCCTTCACGAATAGCGACATCAGCCAGAAAGCCCCCGCCGCAACGAACATTCGGATGCCGAACAGAGCCTCCGGCGACACCGTCACAGCATTCGCTATATCCTTGCAGAACACGATGTTCAGCCCGAATATAGTATACGCCGCCGCGCACGCCAGATGTCCCGTCAGTTTGGAATTCATAGGGCCAAAGATAGCTATTCGGAGCAAATAACTATTGACTATCTTTGTAATAAAGGTTCAGGCTGGCACGATTATCGCCTTACAGCAGACCAAAACCACTCTAAAAATCAAGAATATGTTCACCGTTTCTTTTATCGCAGCTATGATGATGTTATTTAATCACGGCGGCAACAGCGACAAGCCGCAGAAGGACGACAACGTACGCAAGAATATTGAACTGACAGACGAGCAGAAGGCGATCAGCCGCGCTTCGAACGAGTTTACATTCGACTTCATGAAGATCCTCGCATCCAAGGAAGGCAAAAACGTGAACATGTTCGCATCGCCTTTCAGCCTCCAGACCGCTCTCGCCATGACAACCGAAGGCGCTGTCGGCGACACCCGTGAAGAGATGCTCAAGGCCCTGAAACTTTCTGACTTCAGCCAGGAAGAAATCGCCGGCTTCTACAAGACTATAATTCCCGCCCTCGAGAAAGTTGACAAGAAGACCGTCATGGAGATTGCCAATTCCTTCTGGTCAAAGAAGGCAATCGAAATCAAGAAAGACTACGCCGCAATCCTGAAGGCCGACTACTACGCAGAGTGCGAGACCCTCGCCAACGACAAGAAGGAAGCCGCCGAGGCTGTCAACGCATGGTGCAGCAAGAAGACCCACGGCATGATCAACCATGTGGTCGATGAAGTGTCAGAGGAGCAGATGGTGGCTCTCATCAACGCCATTTACTTCAATGGCGAATGGAGCGAGCCTTTCCGCGAGCGCAGCAACTACGACACCGATTTCACCAACCACGACGGCACTACGTCAAAAGTCACCCTCATGCGCAGGGAGGACGACATGGATGTCTATCTCGGCGAGGAGGCAAGATCTCTTAGCCTGCCTTACGGCAACCGCGCATACGTGATGACCATCATCCTTCCTGAAAAAGGCGTGGATGTGGACGACGTCGTCGCCAAACTGGACGCCGACACCTGGCGCAAATACCGTTACGGAGGACGCAATTATGAAGTGACACTTTCGTTCCCCAAGTTCGAGACCGAATACACCACTTCAGACCTCTGCATCAAGACTCTTAAGGACATGGGCCTGAAGAAAGCCTTCACCCGCAGCGCCGACTTCACCGGCATCAGCAAGACCACCCTCTTCATCAGCCAGATAATCCACAAGGCAAGGGTGAAAGTCAATGAGAAAGGCACCGAAGCCGCCGCAGTTTCATACATAGGCATGGAACTCACCAGCGCAATCCCCCGTCAGGAGCACATCACCTTCAAAGTCGACCGCCCGTTCATCTACGCCATCAGCGAAGTCAGCACCGGCGCCATCGTCTTCATGGGCGTGCAGAAGAAGTTCTAGCAAGAGATGATATTTAAAATGCCAAATTGGCATTTCAAAAACAAAGAGGCGGACGCATGTCCGCCTCTTTTGCGAATATCCAGTTTCTCTTAGAATCCGAAATAAGTATTGGCGTTGTTGTAAGAGATGTCTGAAACCATCTTGTGGATGAACGGCATCTCGCTGCGCGGCAGTTTGCCGTCTTCGATATCCTTGCCGAGCACGTCGCAGAGGATGCGGCGGAAATAGTCGTGGCGGGGATATGACAGGAAGCTGCGGGAGTCGGTGAGCATGCCCACGAACCTGCTGAGCAGGCCCAGAGAAGACAGAGCGTTAATCTGCTTGCGCATGCCGTCCTCCTGATCGAGGAACCACCAGCCGCTGCCGAACTGCATCTTGCCGGGCACGGTGCCGTCGTTGAAGGTGTAGGCCATAACGGTGAGCACTTCGTTGTCCTTCGGGTTAAGGCAGTAGAGGATAGTCTTGGCGAGGGCGTCGTTCTTGGCCAGACGGTCGAGGAACTTGTGGCCGGCCTCTGCCATCGGCAGGTCGTTGATGGCGTCGAAGCCAGTGTCAGGCCCCAGTTTCTTGAACATCTTGGTGTTGTTGTTGCGGATCGGACCTACGTGGAACTGCTGTGTCCAGCCGCTGCGTGCATCCATCACGCCGAAGTCGAACATCAGCGCGCTCTGGAACTTGTCGAACTCCTTCGGGGTCGGCTTCTTTCCGGCCAGGGCGTTCTTGAATATCCTGTTGATCTCGGTAGCCGTATAGTCGGCGGCGTGGAAGGTGTCCATTCCATGGTCGCTCAGGCGGCAGCCCATGCTCTCGAAGAAATCGTGACGTTTCTGCAGAGCCTCGAGCAGGTCGCGGTAGCTCTTGATCTCCATGCCGGCAGCCTTCTCGAGCTTGCCGATATACTCTTTGTATGCCTTAGGATTGTCAACACCCAGAGCCTTGTCAGGCCTCCATGCGGGGAGGACCTTGGTGCCGAAAGGATGTTCTGCAATCTGTTTGTGGTATTCCAGATTGTCGACAGGATCATCGGTGGTGCAGACTATCTTGACATTAGAACCCGTCATCAGCTTCTGCGCACGGAAATCTTCGGTGGCAAGCTTGGCGTTGCACTCTTCATAGATTTCACGGGCAGTGGAAGGATTCAGCACTTTGTCGATGCCGAAGATGCGTGAGAGTTCGAGATGAGACCAGTGATAAAGCGGGTTGCGCATTGCATACTGCAGGGTTTCGGCCCATTTCTCGAATTTTTCCCAGTCGGACCTGTTGCCAGTGATGAATTCCTCAGGAACACCGTTGCCGCGCATTGCACGCCACTTGTAGTGATCTCCGCCGAGCCATACCTCAGTCATGTTCTTGAACTGGGTGTTCTCGGCAATCATCTTGGGAACCAGGTGGCAGTGATAGTCAATGATCGGCATGGGCTCGGCGCTCTGGTGGTAGAGTTCACGGGCGGCATCCGTAGTCAGCATGAAATCTTTAGTGATGAACGGGGTCATATTATTCGTATTTTAAATTATTGTTTATCGATTCTTACAAATTTATTCAAAATATGAATATCAGGCAAGACAGAAATCGAGTTCGTCAGTAAGTTTGGCGCGGTCGAGATGCTGCCCGATAAATACGAGTTTTATCATCCTGTCTCCACATTCGTCGTCCCAGTCCATGGCAAGGGTGGGATCTTCCATCATCAGCTCCTCGAGCTCCTCGGCCGGAGCCGTAGCGTACCACTGTCCTATCTCCTTCAGCTGCTTCTGACGGCCGCTCTGCTCGAAGAGGTACGACATGTCGTTGTTGTCGTTGAACCAGCAGATGCCTTTCGTGCGGATGATGTTCTCAGGCCAGTGCTTGATGACAAAACGGTCGAACTTGTTGATGTCGAAGGGGCGGCGGCGGTAATAAACGAAGGTGCCGATGCCGTACTCTTCC
>JAFYZI010000064.1 GCA_017548725.1 Bacteroidales bacterium | reverse complement strand
GTGAAGAGCGAGGAGCAGAAATGGATACGAAAGGCAAAGCGTTTCCTGCTCTACGAGGATCAGCCCGTCAGGATCAAATAGGGTCGACGTCGACTACGAAAGCCGCTTTAGATGAGCTCCGGAATGCTTCAAGGCATCTCCGGAGTTCTTTTTTTCGCTCGAGAAGCTGTCTGTCGCGGGGGATGCTGACTCGCACGGTTTCACCCAGGGCCATCGCGGAGAAGCCTCCGGAGGCGAGACTCTGCGCCAATGATGCTGCCGCCGAGGCATCCTTGAACCTGATATCGACCAGCCTTGTGTAGGGCGGCAGGCCGAAACGGCGGCGTTCTTCCAGAAGGGGAGCAGCGCTGCTGAGGGAATACACCTGATGGCCTGCCTGCGAAGTCTGTACGGTGACTTTGGGGCAGCTTCCGCGGAGGCGCTCCAGATACTGGAAGGCGTGCTCGTCGGAACGGAAATCAGACGGGTCGAAAAGGGCATCGGCGCTTAGCATGGCTACCAGCGAGTAGCCGCTGAGGTCCTGCTTTGCCGCCTGTGGAATGGAAAAGATGTCGGCATCTGTCCCGGCAAGATCTTCTTCCTTCTCATATCCCCTGATAATGGCCGTTTTGGGGCTGTATTTCATCTCCGAAAGGAGTTTGAGGGAGAAGACTCCGTCCATGCCGTTCTTGCGTTTCTCGGCCTGGACGTCTATCAAGGTGAAACGGCATCCGGGATGGGTTTCGCGACCGTCGGGATTCATGTCCAGCAAGGAATAACGGCCGCTGCGGGCATTCAGAAGGCTCTCCAGAGAGGGGGAGCACGAGCCAAGTATCAGGCTGCATCCGTGGATGCGGGCCAGCTGCACGGCACAGTCGCGGGCGTTGTAGCGGGGGGCGGTGTCGCTCTGCTTGTAGAAGGGGGATTCTTCGTTCTCCACTATTATCAGGCCCAGGTCCCTGTGGGGGACGAAGAGGGATGATCGGGTGCCTATCAGCACATATGGCCTGCCGGAGCGGACGCTGTCGTTGATCCTGCGCCTGGCGGCGTGGGTCTGTTGAGAATGGTGAACCAGCAGCAGGGAGCCGAAGGCATCTTCCAGCCTCTCCTGCAGCCGAGTCGCCAAGGCCGTCTCATTGACCATTATGAACACGTTCCTGCCTTTGCGCAGGCACTGCGCTGCTGCGCTGACATAGCTTGCCGCCCTGTCGGCCGATTTAAGCAGCAGGGGCTTTCCTGTGGAGAGGGAATCCTTGAGTACCTTGGATATGGCCGGAGCCTTTATGCCGGCGATGAGCGAGGAATAATCCTTCTCCGCCATGCCGAGGCCGGAGCTCAATGAGGCAAGTTTGTCCTGGGCGGCCTGCATCTGCGAGGCGATTTCGTTGCGCTGCTCTTCCAGCCGCAGCCGGACGGCCTCCGAGTGGCGGCCTGCAAGGGCCTTTTCCTTGGCTTCCAGGCGCGCCTGAAGCTTGTGCAGCCTGTCCTGCCAGCGCCGGAGGGTAAGTTCTTCCAGGGCCTCCTTGCGCTGCTGCGCACGGGCGCTGCTTTCTTCGGAATGGGTCTTCAGGCTGGGATAGGCGGCCTTGTACACCTCTCCTATGGAGCAGAGGTAGTATTCGGCCATAAAGCGCCAGAGGCTGATCTCCTCGGGGGAAATCTTTTCCAATCCGGTTTCAACCCCCAGTACGGAATGGATCCTGGACGGGTCGATGTCCGGAGTGACATCCGTTTCGGAAACCACCCCGATTACCCTTTTATGGGCAAAAACTACCGCCACTCTCTCACCTATGGCAAGCTCTGCGGCGGTAGAATAACAAGGCTCCCACTCCAGGCGGAGTGGGAGTATAAGCTTTATGTAGCGCTGGGGCTGCACTATTTGAGGGTGCCTGCCTCGGCGGCTGCGATCATGGCCTCGTTGGCGGTCACATAAACCTCTACACGGCGGTTCTGTGCACGGCCTTCGGCGGTGTCGTTGCTGGCGACGGGAAGATCGTACGATTTACCTTCGGCGACCATCTTGTTCTTGAGACCGGCGTCGGCAAGGCATTTCTCGACTGCTGCTGCACGCTGCTTGGAGATGCGCTTGTTGACGGCTTCGGTGCCGGTGTTGTCGGTATGGCCCCAGATGGTGATGTCCGTGTCGGGAAGATCCGCCATGGCAGCTGCGAAGTTCTGGAGTGACTTCTGGGCCTCGGCGTTGAGGACTACTTCGTTGGTCTTGAAGAGAATGCCGTTGTCGAAAGTGACGCGGATTGCTTCGAGTCCGTTGATTTCGAAGGTCTCGACCTTGGCATTGAGGGCAGCGAGTTCAGCGGCCTTCTTGTCCATTTTCTGGCCGATGACGGCACCTGTGGTAGCACCGACTGCAGTGCCTGCGGTTGCACCGATGGCAGCGGATTTAAGGTCGCCACCGATAAGATAGCCAAGTGCTGCTCCGGCGATAGCACCGCCGCCGGCGCCCCAGAGGGTACCTTTACCAGCCTTGTTCATGGATGAGCAGCTCGAGAAGATGAGAGCTCCGCAAAGTGCAAATGCAAGAATCTTTTTCATAATAGTGTGGTTTGGTTATTATGTTATGAAACGATTTTCCAAATGCAATAATAATCATATTTGGTTTATTTTGCAAGATGAGGAAGAAAGATGAAAAAATTTTTGTGACTTCCGCAAATTTATCTATCTTTGCAATCCCAAAACAAAAATGGTGCTGTAGCTCAGATGGTAGAGCAAAGGACTGAAAATCCTTGTGTCGGCAGTTCGATTCTTCCCAGCACCACAGAAACCCGCTCTAAATGAGCGGGTTTCTCTTTTTGTTCTCACTTTCATTTTCACTTTCCCCAAATATTACTTCGGAAAGATTTGCAAATCACAATTCCATTGAGTAAATTTGCGCAGTCCATTGAGTAAATTTCAGATTCAGGGTATAACTTGCTATGTATCAGAGGAAACAATATCACACGTTATTTGCCAGAATGCAGGAAAAACGCCGTTTTATCCAGGTAATTATGGGCCCGAGACAGGTGGGTAAGTCCACCTTGATGAAACAGGTTGTCAATGCCTTGGACATTCCGTTTGTCTTCTATCCTGCCGATGCCGTTCCCGCGACTCAACTTAGTTGGATAAGCGACTGCTGGAATTCGGCCCGCGCCAAGATGCGTGTGGAGGGCCTGAAGGAACTCATCCTGGTCATAGATGAGATACAGAAGATTACCTGATGGAGCGAGGTGGTCAAGAAGGAATGGGACTCCGACACCTTCTACGATGTTAATCTCAAAGTCATTCTCCTTGGCTCCTCCCGCGTCATGTTGGACAAAGGTCTTTCCGACAGCTTGCAAGGACGCTTCGAGCGAATTATCCTCTCTCACTGGTCCTTTGCCGAAATGCGCGATGCTTTCGGTTTCACCCTGGATCAATTCGTCTACTATGGCGCATATCCCGGTGCCGCAGAACTCATTGGCGACGAAGACCGCTGGCGCGACTATATCACCGGATCTATCGTTGATGCTACTATCAACAAAGACATCCTGGTCAACGAGAAGATAGCTAAACCGGCACTGCTCCGGCAATCCTTCGAGCTCTCTGCCGCCTACTCAGGAAAGGAGTTATCCCTTACCAAAATGATTGGTCAACTGCAGGATGCCGGCAACACAACAACAATCGCTGGATATCTGATTCTTCTGTCTCAAGCGGGGCTTGTTTGTGGCCTGAACAAGTTTGCCGTAGACTTGGCACGCAAGAAGAACAGCGTCCCTAAGCATCAGGTTTATAACAATGCCTTGAAAAACATTTATTGCGAGAAGTCATTTGCCGATGCTGTTCAAGACCGTTCTCTTTGGGGTAGGTTGTATGAGTCCGCTATCGGTGCTCATATCATGAGCTACGCGTATGCCGGTGATTACAAGGTATACTATTGGAGAACCAATCCGGGAACTGAGGTTGATTATGTTCTGGAGAAGAAGGGAAAGGTTATTGCGATTGAAGTCAAGAATAATTCAGACCACGGTAATAAAGGGCTGGATGAGTTCAAGGCCCAGTACAATCCTTATCTCGCGCTAGTTGTAGGTGACGGCGGGATGAAGGCTGAAGACTTTCTGAGCAGCAACCCTGTCGATTTGTTCAAATAGTCAGTTGAAGACCGCCGCCATCCCATCGGACAGCGGCGGTCTTAATAGTTCATAGGTCTCCTTGAACCTTTTCTAACGGCCAAAGCGCAACTCAAACCGGTCGGCACTCTTGGAGCCGCCGTATTTGGAGGCGGAGCAGTTGACGAGCGCTCCCTTGTACTCGTAAACCCACTGGAAACCGGTGATGTCATCAAAACTCTTGATGGGCTCGCCCTTGTGGATGCCCTGCTCGGCATCGGACTCCATCTTGTAGATGGCTCCGCCGTCGGCAACCGCCTGGCAGCGCTCGAAGATGATCTTCTGCAGGTCACGCTCCTCGATACCCTTCGCGCCCTTGAATGTCAGGTTGGCGTTGCCGGGGCTTGCGGAAGCGCTGTAGAAAACCAGGTCTCCACCCGGATTGGGATCGACTCCGCAACGGTCCTTGATCAGCGCTGC
>JAFYZI010000063.1 GCA_017548725.1 Bacteroidales bacterium | reverse complement strand
GAGCGGTCGAACTCGTCGGCCTCCACTACTATGTCGTCAGAGTGTGACAGCAGCAGATTGGTATGATAGTTCTTGGAGATGCCGCCGAGGAAGGCGCTGCATCCGCTCTCGCCGGTGGTCAGGATGTGGGCCAGAAGGGTGCTGGTAGTAGTCTTGCCGTGGGTGCCGGCCACTGCCAGGCAGTCCTTGCCTGCGGTTATCTGCCCGAGGGCTTTGGAGCGTTTGCAGATAGCATATCCTTTCTCCCGGATGTACTTGAATTCCTCGAGGTCTTCGGGGATGGCGGGAGTATATATAACAAAGGTATTGTCGATGTCGAAAGGGATGAGGTCGGGCCTGTCTTCGTAATGCACTTCGATGCCCTCCTGCTCGAGCTTTGCCGTCAGGGGCGAACGCGTGCGGTCATATCCGGACACATTCCTTCCGTTATGCTTGAAATATCTGGCTATGGCGCTCATTCCGATGCCGCCGATACCGAGAAAATAATAGTTGTCGTACATCTTCTAATCTTTCTTAATCATTTCCAGCACCATCTGTGCTATCCTGTCAGCTGCGTCCTTCTTGCCCAGACGGAGGATGTTGTGCTCCATGGCGGCTATCTTTGCGCTGTCGTTCAGCAGCGCTTCGGCAGTGTCCATCAGCTTTTCCTGAGCCTCGCTGTCGAGCACCATCATGGCCGCGTCCTTCTCTACGAGGGCCATCGCGTTGTGCCTCTGGTGGTCTTCCGCAACATTCGGCGAAGGTACGAATATGGTGGCTTTACCTGCAACACAAAGTTCTGAAATAGTACCTGCGCCCGCCCTTGAGATCAGTATGTCGGCCACAGCGTAGGCCAGGTCCATCCTCTTGATGAAATCCAGGTTTACGACGTTGGTCGGCTTGTGGCTCTCCATGAAGGCGTTGACACTGTCCTTGTAGACTTTGCCGTTCTGCCAGAGTACCTGATAGTCTGCGGTGGCGCTCTTCTCTACTATCCATTTCTTCATCGTCGAGTTGAGCGTGCCAGCGCCCAGGCTGCCGCCTACCACGAAGATGGTTTTCTTTTCAGGGTCGAGTCCGTAGAATTTGTAGCCTTCGGCTTTCTGCTCTGCAGTTGCAGGGGCTATGTCCTGCCTTATGGGGTTTCCGGTGAAGACTATCTTGTCGGCCGGGAAGAACTTGTCCATGTTGTCGTAGGCCACGCAGATCTTGTCGACGCGCTTGCCGAGGATCTTGTTGGTGAGGCCCGCGTATGAGTTCTGCTCCTGGATCAGGCAGGGAATCTTCTTTTTCGAAGCTGACCAGAGCACCGGCGCACTTGCGTATCCTCCTACACCGACAACCACGTCGGGGCGGAACTCCTTGATTATGTCGCCGGCCTTGCGGATGCTTTTTGCAACCTTGAAAGGCAGTGCCAGATTGTCAAACGAAATGGTGCGCCTGAGGCCTGCCACCGGCAAGCCTACTATCTTATAGCCTGCTGCAGGCACGCGCTCCATCTCCATCCTGCCCAGCGCACCTACAAATAAGATCTCGCAGTCAGGCTCGATGCGCTTCAGCGCGTCTGCAATCGACACGGCGGGGAATATATGGCCCCCGGTGCCTCCTCCGCTAATTATTATCCTGCTCATTTTCGTCGTTTTCTATTGTTACTTGTTCCTGGTCCTCGTCGATCAGGTCAACTTTTTTCTGCTCTTCGAGCTGCTTGTCGATGGTGCGGCTCACTGACAGTATCATGCCCACCGCTCCGGAAAGCACCAGATATGCTGTACCTCCGTGGCTTATCAGAGGCAGGGTATGGCCGGTGATCGGCAGCAGTCGTACGTTTACGAGTATATGCAGGAATGCCTGCGTGGTTATCAGGAAAGCGAGTCCCAGCACCAGCGCCTGGGAGAATGGCGCCGTACATTTCCTCGCTATGGATATGCAGCGGAACAGGAATATCAGATACAGCGCTATCACGAGTATTCCGCCTATCAGGCCGTACTCTTCGACTATGATCGAGAATATGAAATCTGAAAAGGCCATGGAAAGGGTGAAGCGCTGGGTGCTGTGGCCGGCTCCCTTTCCGAAGATGCCGCCTTCCGCGATTGCGATCTTGGCGTTCTCGCTCTGGCGGTTTTCGTTGTCTATCTTGGCCAGCTGTGCCGGAGTCAACTTGGACAGGTCGAGGGTGGTGTCGCTGTCGCTGCTCGTGAAGCTCTTGATCCTGTTCTCCACTGTGGCCAGACGGTTGAATATGCCTACGTCATTCGCCTTCTCGCCGAAAATGCCCAGTGTCAGGTGGTACACTCCGAAGAGCAGTGCCACCAGCGCCAGGGCTCCTCCTATGGTCAGAAGGAGATGGGTGCCCTTGATCTCCATGAAATACATTATCATGAAGCTCACTACGGCGATGAGCAGGGCAGAGGAGAAACTGTTCGGGACGATCAGCACGCAGACTATCAATATCCACATGAGCAGCTTCAGGAAGTAATCCTTGAAGCGGTACATGTTGTCGGAATATTTCTCGATCACCCAGGCTATGAACAGCACGGTGCCAACCTTCACGAATTCGAACACCTGGACGGTATGCCCGGCGATCTTGAGTCCCCTGACGGCTCCGTTGGTCTCGGCCCGCAGGCCGGGGACGAACAGCATCAGCAGCATCAGCAGCGAGATGCCGAAAGCTATCGGGGCCACCTTGCGGTAGACTCCGATGTTGATGAAATAGCAGACCAGAAGGGCTGCGCAGCCCATGGCTATAGACCTGAGCTGCTCAAAGAGGACATTGGTCTTCTCTATGCCGGAGCTGCTGCCGCGGGCAAGGAAGGACCCGGATGAAAACACTGCGATGAGTGAAATCATCCATAGAAGGATCACTATGAACCAGATGATCTTGTCCCCTTTGATGAAATTCTTCATTACTTACAGTCTCCTTACTGCATCCTTGAACTGACGTCCGCGGTCTTCATAGCTCTTGAACAGGTCGAAGCTTGCACAGCAGGGTGAGAGCAGCACTGTGTCGCCGGCTTTGGCGAGCTTGGATGCCGCACGTACCGCTTCTTCAGCCGACAGGGTGTCGACTATCACGTCAACCTTGTCCTCGAAGCATTCGTGTATCTTTCTGTTGTCCACGCCAAGGCATACGATGGCGCGCACTTTCTTGATTACCAGGTCGTAGATGGCTGAGTAGTCATTGCCTTTGTCCTTGCCGCCGAGGATCAGGACCACAGGGGTCTTCATGCTCTCGAGGGCATACCAGGTAGAGTTTACATTGGTGGCCTTGGAGTCGTTGATGTACATCACGTCCTTTATCGACAGCACCCTTTCGAGCCTGTGCTCGACTCCGGTGAAGGAGCTCAAGGCTTCGCGGATGACGCTGTTGCTGACATTCATGATCTTACCGGTGAGGGCTGCGGCCATAGAGTTGTAAACGTTGTGACGGCCTTCGATCCTCAGCTCGTTGATGTCCATCTCGTATGAGCTGTCTCCGTAGTGGACTACCATTATGTTGTCGTTGAGGAAAGCACCTTCTTCCACCTCCTGGGTCTGGGTGATGGGCAGCTGTTTTGCCTTGACCACGATTTTCTGCAGGGCGCCCACGGTTACCTCGTCGTCAGAGCAGAAGATGAAGCAGTCGTCTGCCGACATGTTCTGCGTGATGCGGAACTTGGCGTTGATATAATTCTGCATGTCGTGGCCGTAACGGTCCAGGTGGTCCGGAGTGATGTTGAGCAGCACGGCGATGTCGGCCTTGAAGTCGTACATGCCGTCGAGCTGGAAGCTGCTGATCTCGAGGACGTAGATGTCGTGGTGCTCGGTTGCGACCTGCAGAGCGTAGCTCTTGCCGATGTTGCCGCCGAGGCCTGCGTCCATGCCGGCTTTCTGAAGCAGGTAGTAGATGAGCGTCGTGGTAGTGGTCTTGCCGTTGCTGCCGGTGATGCAGATCTTCTTGGAGTTGTCATATCTGCCGGCGAACTCGATTTCCGAGATGACGTCGATGCCCCTTGCGTAGGCTTCCTTCACCAGCGGAGCCGTCTCGGGGATGCCCGGGCTCTTGATGATGCATGAAGCGTTCAAAATCTTTTCGGGGGTGTGACCGCCTTCCTCATATTCGATCCCATACTGGTCCAGCATGCTCTTGTGGGTCTCTCCGATGCGGGCCATGTCTGAGAGGAATACTTCGAAACCTTTTACTTTTGCAAGAACTGCGGCTCCTGTGCCGCTTTCGCCTCCACCTAAAACTACGATTCTTTCCATATCGTCTACCTGATTTTAAGGGTGATTATTGTAAGAACTGCCAGCATGATCGACACGATGTAGAAACGCATCACAATCTTGGCTTCGGGATGCGCGATGACCGGTTTCTTTATGGCAGCTTCAACGTTTTCTTTCTGGAAGTGGTGGTGCAGGGGAGCCATCTTGAAGATTCTGCGTCCCGCACCGTATTTTTTCTTCGTGTATTTGAAGTAGTATCTCTGGATGATGACCGAAAGGCTCTCGACCAGGAAGATGCCGCAGAGGATGGGAAGCAGCAGCTCCTTGCGGATGAGCACGGCGCAGACGCCGATGATGCCGCCCAGAGTGAGGCTTCCGGTGTCGCCCATGAATACCTGGGCAGGGTAGGAATTGTACCACAGGAAGCCGAGCAGCGCTCCCACCAGCGTCATCATGAACACGGCTATGTCACCACTGTTCTCCATGTACATTATGTTGAAATAGTCCGCGTAGCCCACGTGGCCGGAGACGTAGGCCAGTATGCCCAGGGTGACTCCGACTATGGCACAGACTCCTGTGGCCAGACCGTCCATTCCGTCCGTAAGGTTGGATCCGTTGGAACATCCGGTTATGATGAATATGATGACCAGGATGTAAAGTATCTTCGTGAAGATGTCGCCGGCCTTGCCCTTGAAGGGACTGAGCCATGCATAGTTGAATTCATTGTTCTTGACGAAGGGGATGGTCGTCATAATCGCATTCGATTCGAAGGCTTCCTGTCCGGCGGCGGGGGCTTTGTCGATGGTCTGTACGGCTGCCTCGGGCGCTTTGACGGCATTGCCCTCTCTGAAGGCCAGGCTCTCGTCGAAGCAGAGAGCAAGACCAACCACCAGTCCGAGGATCACTTGTCCGGCAATCTTGACTCTGCCGTTGAGGCCGTCCTTGTTATGCTTGAATACCTTTATATAATCGTCCATGAACCCGAGGAATCCGAGCCATACTGTGGTGAAGATCAGCAGCAGGGTGTTGGTGTTGGTCAGGTCTCCGAAAAGAAGGATGGGAATCAGCAGCGATACGATTATTATGACTCCGCCCATTGTGGGGGTGCCTTTCTTTGCCAGCTGGCCTTCGAGGCCGAGATTGCGGATCTCTTCGCCGATCTGCTTCTTCTGCAGCAGGGCGATTGTCTTCTTTCCTGCGAAGAGGGCGATGAGAATGGCAGTGATGGTGCCGAAAATGCCCCTCACGGAAATATACTGCATCAGTCCGATTCCCGGAAAATGGGTTCCTTGTTCCCTGAGAAATTCAAAAAGGTGGTAAAGCATTGTCTGCCGTGGTTTAGTGTTTCAGTTCGTCAAATATTTCAGCTATAACTTCTTTGTCGTCAAAATGCAGTTTCTCGTCGCCGATGATCAGATAGTCCTCGTGGCCTTTGCCGGCTACCAGCACTACGCCTCCTTCGGGGGCGAACATGATGGCTGAACGGATGGCTTCCTTGCGGTCGGCGATAAATACCGATTTGGCCCTGGTCCTGGTGTCCATTCCGGCCTTGATGTCGGCCATGATGGCCAGAGGGTCTTCGTGGCGCGGGTTGTCGCTGGTCACCACGACCCTGTCGGCATACTTGCCTGCGATGGCGCCCATCTCGGGACGCTTGGTCTTGTCGCGGTCTCCGCCGCAGCCGAACACGCAGATCAGGTATTCGCCCTTGGCGGTCTCCTTCAAAGTCTTGAGCACGTTCTCCAGAGCGTCGGGGGTGTGGGCGTAGTCTACCACGGCGGTGACGTTGTTGCCGCCGCGGAGGTATTCCAGCCTTCCGTTGACAGCCCTGAGCTTGCTCATTATGGTCAGGACTTCCTCCTTGTCGGCGCCTAACAGCATGGCAGTGCCGTATACCGCAAGCAGGTTGTGGGCGTTGTGGGCGCCGATGAACATGGTCCAGAGCTGGGTGTCGTCCATCTTCAGGAGCATTCCCTCCATCGTCTGGTCCATTATCCTGCATCTGAAGTCGGCCATAGAGCCGCAGGAGTAAGTGAATACGCGGGCGGCGGTGTTCTGGACCATCACGCTGCCGTTGCGGTCGTCGATGTTGACCAGCGCGAAAGCTTCGGCAGGCAGATTGTCGAAGAATTTCTTCTTGCAGCGCAGATAGTTGTCGAATGTCTTATGGTAATCCAGATGGTCGTGGGTGATGTTCGAGAATATTCCTCCTGCGAAGGTCAGACCCTTGATGCGCTCCTGGTCGATGGAGTGGGAGCTGACCTCCATGAAGCAGTACTGGCAGCCGCTGGCAACCATTTCGGCCAGCAGGCCGTTGAGCTCCACGGGGTCGGGGGTGGTGTGGTCGGCGGGGTACTGCTTTCGGCCGATATAGTTCACGATGGTCGAGAGCAGGCCGCAGTGATATCCGAGCTGGGTGAAAAGCTCGTAGAGCAGGGTGGCGGTAGTGGTCTTGCCGTTGGTGCCGGTGACGCCCACCAGAGTGAGCTTCGAAGAAGGGTTGTCATAGAACGTCGAGGCCATGAGGGCGAGGGCAACTCTGGAATCGGCGACGCGCACTGCGGGGACTCCGCCTGTCTTGCCGTCGTATTCCGGATTCTGGTAAACAACTGCGACGGCGCCGTTCTCCACAGCCTTGGCTATATACTTGTGTCCGTCTGACAGATTGCCGTCCACGGCAACGAACAGCGAGCCGGGAGTGCACTTGCGGGAGTCGAAGCAGATGTCTTTTATCTCTGCACCGAGCTCCGGCGTGTGTTCAGTGATTTCCAGGTTTACGAGAAGTTTGTCCAGTTTCATGGTCAGTCGTTTAAAACTATGGTCACAGATTGTTTGTCATTGTCTATCAGTGCGCCGGCCAGGGGCTCTTGTCTTACGACGCTGCCGTGGCCGCTGCTCTTTACAGTATATCCTTTGCTCTCGAGGGCGTAGATAGCGTCGCGAAGGCCCATTCCGATAACGTCGGGCACGCCCAGCAAGGTGTCATTCGCCGCATTCTGCTCGGTGTAGGCTTCGAGTGCGGGCATTGTCCTGCCTTCTTCGAGCTGCTCGTTCCACTGAGGGCTGGATGCGTAGATGTTGTTGGCTATCTCGCATGCCACGGGGCCTCCCCAGGTTCCGCCGTAGAAGTTCTTGTTGGCCAGCCTTGACCAAACCACAACTATTACCGAGTATTTCGGATTCTCGTAAGGGAAGAAGCCGACGAACGAGCCCTGATGTTTCTTGCGTCCGGCGTGGTCCATATATCCGCCGCTGGGCAGGGACACACGGGCGGTGCCGGTCTTGCCTGCGACAGCCACCTTGCAGTTCTGCATGGCGGTCCTGGCAGTACCGTTCTTGCCGATTACGACGCCGCGCAGGGCGGCCTTCACTGTGTCTGCCACTGCGGGAGAGCATATCCTGCCGATGGTCTCCACGGGGAATTCCTTCACTATCTTTCCGTTCTGCTGGAGATTCTTGTAGAGATGGGGCTTGACCATCACGCCGCCGTTTGCGATGGCGTTGTAGTATGTTATAATATGGAGGGGAGTCAGCTCGACGGCGTATCCCATTCCGATCTGGGGCAGGTCGGAGTAGCTCCACAGCTTGTCCTGAGGGCTGCGTACTGTAGCCTTACCCATGCCCGGGATGTCGAATTCGTAGTTGTATGTGACCTTGCGGTCGTTGTTGATCTTGTCGACGAAGGCCTGGGGGTCGTTGCCGTAATATTCGGCGGCGATGCGGCGGAACACGTTGTTGGACGATATCTCCAGACCCTTGCGGACGGTGATGGTGGAATAGTTGCGCAGGTAGGTGTCCTCGAACGTGCGGTTGGCCTTGTCGTAATGCCAGAGCACGTCGGCCCGCTGCTGGGTGTCGAGGGTGATGAGGCCGTCTTCAAGGGCGGTGGTCAGCGTTACAGCCTTGAATACGGAACCCGGCTCGCCGGTGCGGCCGATGGCATAGTTGTATGTCTCGGTGAACTGGCCGTCTGGACGTTTCTCCATATTGACCATGGCCCGGATCTCGCCGGTAGCCACTTCCATCACGATGGCGCAGCCGGCTTCGAGGTCGCTTTCTCCAGCGATCCTGCGCAGCAGAGCCTTCTCGGCTATGTCCGGT
>JAFYZI010000062.1 GCA_017548725.1 Bacteroidales bacterium | reverse complement strand
GGCGTTGCGGGCTGCGGTTATGTCGACGCCGTTGTTGGTGGGCAGCTGGATGTTCTTGTAAACAGGATGGTTGTGGTTGCCGAACTTGCCGGTGACGACGCCCTGGACAGGCCATGGCAGCTTGCCCTTGTTGTCTTCGAAACGACCGGCCAGAGTGTAGTCGATGGTCTCGGATTTCTGCTCCTTGACAGCCTTGGTCAGGATTCTCTCAATCTCCTTGTTGAGGGCGTCGACCTGCTTCTTCTTGGCCTGGAGGTCTTTTGTATATTGGGTCTTGCTCTTGTTGAGGCTGTTCACGAGCGTGCGGGATTTCTGCTCGTCGGCCTTCATGTTGTTGTATTCCCGCTGCCGCTGTTGTCTGGTCGCCGTGGCCACGACAACCAGGGAGTCCAGCTTTTTCTTCTCTTCCTGCAGCTGGGCCTGGGTCTGCAGTATGTTGTCGGCCTGGGCGTTGGCAGATTCTGAAAGATTGCCCAGGTAGGCGAAGCGGCGGTAGCCCTGTCCTATGTTTTCGCTGCCCAGGATATACATGAACCAGACTTTGTTGTCGCGGTTCTTGTAGGCGTTGTAGATAAGGTCGTTGTAATAAGACTGCAGAGTGTCGAGGTTGGCCTGGAGAGCGTTGATCTGAGCTGTGGCATCATTGATCTGCGTACGCAGCACGCGGATTTCGGCATCCGCCTCGTCGACCAGTTTCTTGCGGTTGCTGACCTGCTTCTGGACGATGGTCAGCTGCTGGGTGCTGGCTTTCTGCCGGCTGATGATGTCCTTGAGCTGGTTGTCGATGAAAGCGATTTCCTCTTCCAGCTTTTTCTTGGCTTCCCTCTGCGCCGAAACATCCTGCGCCCCGGCCTCCATTACGGCGGCCGTAGCGATGAGGATGATGGCAATGAGTCTTTTCACGCTATTCGTCAGTTCCCAGAGCTTTGGCTTGCTTGAAATATACGTTGGCCAGGTCGTTCTCTCCAAGAGTCTGGAGGACGGTGGCGTAATGCTCGAGTATCGTACCGTTCTCCTTCCCTCCGTAAAGCATTGCATGTTTGAACATGGCTTTCGCCTCCACGTCTCGTCCGACAAGGTGGAGCAGCCATGCGTAGGTGTCGACGTATGTCGGGTTGTCCGGCTCCTGCTGGATGGTCTTCAGGCTCATCTGCATCGCCTTGCGCAGGGTGGCGTCCGGCCTTTTTCGGGGCTGGTCATATCCCTCGGTGAGATAGTATGCGTAGTTGTTGAGCACCGGCGCATAGTCAGGATTGATGCGAAGCGCCTTGTCATAGCATTTATAGGCCTGCTTCGTATCTCCGAAGATGTGGTAGAGGTCGCCCATGGCGGTGTAGCTGCTCAGGGCCACCGCGCTGTCCTTCGGAGCCAGAGCCAGCATGGTGCGGTAATCCTCCATCGAGCTTTCATACTCCTTCAGCTGCCAGAAAGCAATGCCCCTCAGCTGCAGGAAATCGAGCGGCATGTCGAAACGCTGGATTGCGGTAGTGGCGTGATTGATTACGTTGTCCCAGTCCTGAGAGTAGTAATATATGAGGCAATGATTGAAGGCCGCCCCGGCGTCGTCGGGGTTGTTTTCCATAATAGTCTCATACACTTCCAGGGCCTTGTCGATCTGGCCGGTCTGGTAGTAATATGCAGCCGTAAGGCCTGTCACTGTGCTGTCGGTCGGGCTGGAGAGATACATCTCGGTCATCAGAGAGTCGATCTGCGGGGCGAACACCTGCACGAACTGGCCGCTGCCAAGCATGTCCTGCATGTATTCAACCTTGGTCTGAGGGGGCACTACGCTGCTCTTGAGGAAGTCTTTGATGTTCTGGAAGTACATGTCGTACTTGCCCTGCGAACGGTAGATGTGTGCCGCGCCGTAGGAAGCTTCCACGCAATCCGGATCCATCGCCAGCGCTTCTTCATAGTAGTTCAGGGCTTCCTGCTCCTGATACATGCCGGCATAGTAGTCGGCCAGGATGCAGGCCAGCCGCGGCGAGCGGTAATCCTTATAATATTCTTTCAGGAAGTCGAAGGCCTGCTTCTGCTCGCCCTTCTGCATGTAGATCTGCATGCGGGCCATGGCGAGGGATTCGCTCTTGCCTGTCTGGGCCTCTATGACGTCCAGAGCTTCCATGGCTTTGTCGCTGTCGCCGTTCGCCATGTACACGCTTACTATATCATAATAAAGGGACGTCCTTCTCGGATATTCCTTGATAAGCTCCTCGAACAGCTCGAGCGCCTTGCCTGCATCCTGGTTGGTCATGTAGTCGGATGCAAGGGCGTATTTGTACCAGAAATTGCCGGGGTCGAGTTCTATCGCCTGCTTGTAATAAGCTTCCTTCTCCAGGAAATCTTCAGAAAGGAGAGCGAGGTAGTAATAGGCGGCGTCATTTTCGGGCTCGGCCTTGACAAGGTCTTTGAAAAGCCCGTAAGCGCTTCTGCTGCCAGCATTGTAGGCTTCCATGGCATTGAAATATGCCTCGGACTGGGCGCTCGCAAGTAGTCCTGAGAACAGGAAAATGACTGCCGGGATTATCTTTCTGATGTACTTCATGTTATGAGAATCGCGATGCGCAAAATTACATAATCCGGCAAAAATTTACTATTGAATGCAGCATTTTGGACTAAATTTGCATCATTAAACCAGTTGTCCTGTGAAGAACACCCTTGAGTCCCTCATAGAAGGATGTAAGAAACAAGATCCGAAGGCCCAGAAGGGCCTTTATGATCTGTTGGCTCCGGCTATGATGGCGGTGTGTCTCCGGTATATTAGAGACAAGGAAGCGGCGAAGGATACCATGCAGGACGGCTTTATTACGTTGTTTGATAAGATATCGACTTACAAGGGCGAAGGCGCTTTCGAAGGATGGGCGCGCAGGATATTCGTGAACACGGCTCTTATGCAGATCCGCCGCAACGATGCGCTGAAGTTCTCCGACAACATCGAAGATTCGCAAGCCATGCAGATGACGCAGAGCAACACTCTGGAGAAGATAGGGGCTGACGAGATCTTCAAGCTGGTAAGTTCGATGCCGGACGGTTTCCGGACGGTTTTCAACCTGTACGTAATAGAGGGCTATTCGCACGACGAGATTGCGAAGATGCTCTCGATAACTGAAGGTGGGTCACGCTCGCAGCTCAGCAGGGCAAGGGCATGGCTCCAGAGCAAGATAAAGACTAATGACAAATATGACTGATTCACAGTTCGATCAGATTTTCAGGGACAAGCTGCAAGGCTTTGAATGCGAGGTAGACGAATCGCTGTGGGACGGCATTTCAGCCAGACTGGCTGCAAATCGCCGCCGCAAAGTCTTTTTGCGCGTAGTCTACGGTGCCGTGGCAGCCGCTGCATGTGCCGCCCTCGGCCTTTTCCTCTTCAATGGCAATGACGTTCCTTCTTCACAGCTGCAGGCCGCTCCGGTCGTTGCAGAAGTGGAGTCTGTGG
The DNA here is from genome assembly GCA_017548725.1 of Bacteroidales bacterium. GTDB lineage: Bacteria > Bacteroidota > Bacteroidia > Bacteroidales > UBA932 > Equibacterium. The sequence goes on along the minus strand of JAFYZI010000062.1, from coordinate 6,378 downwards.
TTCCGCAGGAGTTGGATACTCCCGCTGACGCCCAGGACATTCCTTCCATTGCCGATCAGATTAAAGCTCTCCGTTCGGGGAATGCTGTCGCCGAAGTCCTTCCTTCCGAGATTGTCAAGGCCGCCGTGCCTGTCTCAGAAGCGTCGTCTGACGATGTGCAGGAAGTTTCTGCAGTTGAGGTTGAAGACAGCAATGAGCCCGCGCAGAGTAATACAGTGTCTTCCGGCCAGCCTTCAGGAAATACCTACCGTACTCCTACGGGTACGCAGCTCATGGACGACTACTATCTGTTCGAAGAAGAGGAAATTTCTAACCGACACACTCACTCAAGCATATCTATATCATCTAACGTAGCTGGCATCGCCAGTCCTGACGGCTTCGTCTATCAGATGGCTCCGTCCCACAGCGCATCGGTGACAGGCCGTTCAAGCGGCATAGTCGTCGAAGAGTTGACAGAATCCTCATACTCTATTCCTCTGTCGTTCGGCGTGCAGTTCCGTTATCCTCTTGCCGAGAAGTTCTCTTTGGGCGCAGGTGTCAACTACACCTACCTCCAGCGTGGTTTCAGCGCTCTCGTGAACAAAGAGAAATACAACGACGTGACTTCCCGTCTGCATTATGTCGGCCTCACAGCTTCTGCTTACTACGATTTCATCCAGGAAGGCAGGCTGAAAGTATATGGCCGCGCAGGTGGAGCTGTTGACAAATGCGTCTCTGCAAACCTCAATTTCGGCGGCCAGTCCGTCGCTCAGGATGCAGCAGGGCTTCAGTGGTCAGTCAATGCAGGTGTCGGTCTGGAATACAAGATTGCAAATCCCATCGCTCTCTTCATCGATCCGTCCGCATCTTATTATTTCGACTGCGCCCAGCCGAAGAGCATCCGCACCGAGCAGCCTCTCATGTTCAGTCTCGAGGGTGGCGTGAGGTTCAGCTTCTAGCTTCTTGCACTTTGCTTTAAAAATCAATACCTTCATAGTCTGAATCCAAACTCAAGACTATGACCAGATATTTGATGCCTCTGCTGTGCTGTATGCTGATGGCCGTTTCGTGCGGCCCGGCTATTCAGGAAAGCCTTGACTCTGACGGCAACTACGCAGCAACCCTCAAAGCAAAAAAGCATTATATACTTATCCCTTCGTCCTATGCCGGAAAGCCTTCCAAGATGGACTTGGAAGTTGACGGAGCCAGCGTGTTCGAGTTCGTCCAGGATGTAACTCTCGCAAAAGATGCCGTCGATTACTGGATTCCGGTGGACGTGTCTCCTTACAAGGGAAACGAGGTTACCCTCAAGCTTACGGGAGTCTCGCAGAGCGACCCTGTCTATGGCGGCATCAAGCTGTCTGACACCATCGACATGGATTATGATGAGCCGCTGAGGATGGTCTACCATTTCACTCCGCTTTTCGGCTGGAACAACGACCCCAACGGCCTTTTCTACAAGGACGGCATCTGGCACATGTATTTCCAGCACAATCCTTATTCTGTGTTCTGGGGCAACATGACCTGGGGGCACGCCACATCAAAAGACCTTATCCACTGGACACAGCACGACAATGTCTTGCATCCTGATCCGCTTGGAGCCATCTTCTCCGGCAGCGCAGTGATAGACAAGGACAACACGGCCGGATTCGGGAAGGATGCCGTGGTGGCCATCTACACTTCCGACCGCAACGGCGAGCGCCAGAGCATAGCATATTCTACTGACGGCGGTTATTCCTTCACCAAGTACGCTGGCAATCCGGTGCTGCCGGACAACCCTGCGACCCGCGACTTCCGCGATCCGAAAGTATATTGGATCGGCGGAAAGTGGGTTATGGCGATTTCTGCCCGTCAGGTGGTTGAGTTCTACGGCTCTCCCAATCTAAAGGACTGGCATCTGCTGAGCCGTTTCGGAGAGGGCATAGGCTCCCACAGGAGTGTGTGGGAATGTCCTGACCTCCGCAAGTTCGAATATGAAGGGAAGGAGAAATGGGTGCTGTTCGTCACCATCGGACAGGATCCCAACCATGCAAACAATACCCAATATTTCATAGGCGACTTCGACGGCGAGCGATTCACCGCCGACCCTCTGCCTTACCCTCTCTGGGTAGATCAGGGCGTCAACCAGTATGCAGGCGTGACTTATGCCAACGCTCCTGACGACAGGACCGTCTTCGTGGCCTGGCTCACAAGTTCGGCTTTCTCATCTACTATGCCTGCTACTAAGTTCTTCACAGGAGGCATGACACTCCCGCACGAACTGTCTCTCAAGAGCAACGGCAGTCATCCCATCCTTGCCAGCGTGCCGTCCCCCGAGGTCTATGCCGCCCGCGGCAAGGCATCTTCGCTTTCTCTCAAGGCTGGCGAAAGGACTCTCATCCCCGGCTCGGCCAACGGCGCATACGAGATAGACCTCAGTTTCACCCCGGCTGGTCCGGAGCCGTTCGGTTTCATCCTCAGCAATGATGCAGGAGAGAAAGTTGTGTACACTTTCAAGCCTTCCGAGGGCAGACTCGAGACGGACCGCAGCCAGAGCGGCCTGCAGGCCTTCCCGAAAGAGGTGGCTTCTCCGGTGGTGTCTGTAATCCCGGTCCGCGATTCTTACAAGGTTCAGCTCTTCTACGACCGTATGGTGTCGGAGATGTTCGTGAATGATGGTGATGCCGTCGCTACCAACTGTGTTTATCCTTCTGCTTACTATGACCACGTCGAGGTCTTCGGCTCAGCCGCGGTCAGCAGTGCGATGTCTTATGAAATGAAATAATACGAGATATGGAAAAGAAACAGAGCAATATCAGCAAACTTGTCCCCATAATGTTCGCGTTCTTCGCGATGGGCTTCGTCGACATGGTGGGGACGGCGACCAATTATGTGAAAGCAGACTTCAACCTCAGCGACACGATGGCCAACTTCCTGCCGTCGATGGTGTTCCTGTGGTTCTTCTTCCTGTCGGTGCCGACAAGTCTGCTGATGAACCGCATCGGCAAGAGGAAGACAGTAGTGCTCAGCCTCATCGTGACTGCACTGGCTCTCGTGCTGCCTCTGTGCGGATACAATTACCCGGTGATGCTGGCATCCTTCTGCCTGCTTGGCATCGGCAACACCCTGATGCAGGTGTCTCTCAATCCTCTTATCTCCTGCGTAGTGAAGGGCGACAAGCTGGCCAGTTCCCTCACCTTCGGCCAGTTCGTCAAGGCCATAGCTTCGTTCAGCGCTCCTCTGATAGCCAGCTGGGCAGCAGTCCGTTTCGGAAACTGGAGGATATTGTACGGCACCTTCCTGGTCATCGGTATTATCGCAACCCTGTATGTCTGGCTCACCAAGGTTGAGGAGGATGCTCCCGAGAAGACGTCCAGCTTCAAAGATGTTCTCAAGCTTCTGGGTGTTCCGACAGTGCTGATGCTGTTTTTCGGCATAATCGCCCATGTGGGCATCGACGTGGGTGTGAATACCTGCGCTCCGAAAATCCTGATGGAAAGGCTGGGCATCCCGCTCACCGAGGCTGCCATCGCCACCAGCGTCTATTTCCTTTTCAGGACCATAGGCTGCCTGACCGGCTCGCTCATCCTGGCCAAGTGGGACCTGCGCAAGTTCTTTGCCCTTAGCGTGGTTCTGATGATCCTTTCTATGATCGGCCTGTTCGTGTGCCACACCAAAATCGGGATCTACGCTGCGATAGCGCTGGTGGGCTACGGCAACTCGAATATGTTCTCTATGATCTTCTCGAAGGCGCTGCTGTTCATGCCTGAGCGCAAGAACGAAATGTCCGGCCTGATGATCATGGGTCTGATCGGCGGCACTATATTTCCCATACTGATGGGTGCTCTCTCAGACGCCATCGGGTCGCAGGTTGGTTCAGTGGCTGTCATCAGCCTTGGCGTCATCTATATGATTTTCCTCGCAACAAGATTTCTTAAATCCAAGGAAGCATGAGCAAAACAGAAAGACCGGTTGTCGGAATAGGTGAGATACTTTTCGACATGTTGCCGTCGGGAGCCCAGCTGGGCGGCGCTCCTGCCAATTTCGCATATCATGTATGCTGTCTGGGCGGCCGCGGAGTGGCTGTAAGCGCCATCGGTAGAGATGACCTGGGCCGGCAAGTGAAAGAAATCCTGGCCTCGAAGGGTCTGGAGGCTGTGCTGCCCGAGGTGGATTATCCCACGGGGGTTGTCAAGGTGTCGCTGGATGATCGTGGGGTTCCCGAGTATACTATAATTGAAGATGTGGCCTGGGACAATGTGCCTTATACACCCGAGATGAAGGCTCTGGCCAGCCAGGCTGCAGCAGTTTGCTTCGGCACTCTTGCCCAGAGGAACCCTGTTACCAGGACGACTGTCATGTCTTTCATCGCGGACATGCCTGCCGACAGTCTCAAGGTGTATGACATCAACCTGCGGCAGCATTTCTACAGCCGGGAAATCATTGAAGAGTCCCTCAAGGTGGCCGATATTCTCAAGATCAACGACGAGGAGATCGGTGTGGTAGGAGCAATGTTCGGGATGGAAGGTGAGTGGGAGGCGATCTGCAGGGTGCTGATAGAGAGTTACAGCCTGCGTCTTGTGATTCTGACCAAGGGTGCGGAGGGCAGCGAGGTGATTACCATGGATGAAGAATTCAATGTTGAATGTCCTAAAGTCAAGATTGCTGATACAGTCGGCGCCGGAGATTCTTTCACTGCTGCTTTTGTCAATGCATATTTAAGAGGGGATCCGATACAGGAATGTCACGACATAGCGAACCGGATTTCCGCATTTGTGTGCTCCCGTGCGGGTGCAATGCCTCCTTACGACATGGCGTAAAAATACAGAATCGCGTACTCTTTTCTGTAATCGTATAAATCGCTATACCCCTTGGTTTTATGCATGTTTTTTTCGTTGTTGCCTGATTAACTTGGCGGCAAAAAAACGACATGCTTTGCAAGACTTATTGTGCAACCTGTCTGGGTCTGACAGTTGTTGCAATTACGGTTGAAACCGACATTTCAAATGGGATCGGCATCCAGCTGGTCGGCTTGCCGGACAGTGCGGTAAGGGAGAGCCTTACCCGGGTGCTCACGGCTATCAGGAGCTATGGCTACCGTATCCCCGGGAAGAAGATTGTCATCAATCTGGCTCCCGCGGATATTAAGAAACAGGGGTCGGCGTTCGACCTGGCCATTGCCGTAACGCTAATCTGCGCCATCACGGAGACAGAGCCGGAAAAGCTGAAGGACCACATGTTCCTGGGGGAGTTGGCGCTGGACGGCTCGATCAGGGATGTGCCGGGGGCTCTGCCGATTACTGTGTATGCCCGCGACAATGGCTTTGCCGGATGTGTGCTGCCTTATGAGTCGGCCAAGGAGGCTGTGGATATAGAAGGCGTCAGGCTTTATGGCGTGCGGAACCTTGCCGATGTGCTGCGGATACTTAAAGAGGACGATTACGGCGACTTGCTTATGGACTGCAGCCGGAAAGACAGCGGGCAGGAGGACAAAAAGACACCGGGGCCGGATTTCAAGGTGGTAAAAGGGCAGGAACATGCCCGTCGCGGTTTTGAGATCGCAGCTGCCGGCGGCCACAATATAATTCTCATCGGCAGCCCGGGCTGTGGCAAGACGCTGATGGCGAGTTGCCTTCCTTCCATCTTGCCTGTCATGGAAACGGAAGAATCGATAGAGACCAGCAAGATATACTCCGTGGCCGGCAAGTCCATAGGCAGCTACGGACTGCTCAGGACACGGCCTTTCCGCACCCCGCACAACAGTGCCAGCCGGGTCGCTCTGCTCGGCGGCGGGCCGGACGCTCTTCCCGGCGAAATTTCATTAGCCCATAACGGCGTGCTCTATCTCGATGAGATCGCTCAGTTCAGCAAGGTTACTCTTGATTTGCTGCGTCAGCCGCTGGAGGACGGCAGGATAGTCATCAGCCGTGCCAGATACAGGATAGAGTATCCCTGTTCATTCATGCTTGTGGCTTCGATGAATCCCTGCCCATGCGGATATTACGGCGATCCTTCGGGCCGCTGCAGATGCACTCAGAGCATGGTGGACAATTACATGGCCCGCATCTCGGGGCCTTTGATGGACCGAATCGACATGCACATTTTTGTGGACAGGGTGTCGGCTGGCGACCTGACGGCCGGCGAGGCCTCGGAATCCAGTGCCGCGATGGCGGAAAGGGTGGCGGAAGCTCGCAAGCTGCAGTCCGGAAGGTTCAGGAATGAAGCTGGAGTATTCACCAATTCCAGGATGAATGCGGAGATGATCACGAGGTATTGCAAGATAGGGTGTGACGAGAAGGAATTCCTTTGCAAGCTGATCGACCGGCTGAGCCTGTCCGCAAGGGCGTACAGCAGAGTCCTGAAGCTGGCCAGGACCATCGCCGACATGGCCGGCGAAGAAAACATCAGCATGTCCGCCAT
>JAFYZI010000005.1 GCA_017548725.1 Bacteroidales bacterium | reverse complement strand
GGAGATCGAGCCCGGCAAGATCATGGCCCTGGAGTTCGAGCGCGACGGCATGCGCCCCGTGATGCTGGACCGCAAGGTGGTGGAGGATGCCAACGCCATCGAGCTGTACGGCCAGAAGGCCTACGAGAACAATGTGGAAGCACTGGAATCTGTGGGTCTGCTCAAGGAGCCGCTTAAGCAGATCGAATTCGGAGATGTCTACAACAGCATTACTCCTTATCACGTATTAAAGGAGATGCGCTTTGCAGGAGCATATCCTATCGTCACCGGTTTTGTCGACAACAAGGCATGGAACCGCGTGACTCCCGTGCTGGGCTATCGCCTTATGTTCAGGGATCCGGTTGGCCTGAGCAGCGTCAAGCTTGGGCTGGGTGTTTCTCCGTGGAGCAGCAACGACATGAAAAACAAGTTCCATGCGGACTTCGAGTGGAAGTATTACTTCTGGACCATGAAGGCTGCCTGGAACCATACTGACTTCTACGACCTTGCGGGTCCTATCCGCAACAGCCGTAAAGGATACATGGTGTCGTTGGCTTATGACTGGACCAACACCTTGCATGTGCCCTACACCTATAACTGGGGAGCATCAGTCGGTGCATACGGCGACATGGACGCGCTGCCTCTCTATCAGGAAATCAGCGTCGACGATGGCATACGCTCAATGCAGACTGTCTCTGCATACGGTAAGATATCCAAGTCGCGCAACACTCTCGGTGCTGTGATGAAGGAACAGGGTTTCGACGTGGGCCTCCAGGGTTACGGCTATCTGGCCGGCGGCAGCTTCTTCCCGTCTGTGGAAGCTACCGGAGACTTCGGAGTGCTGCTGCCCGTCAGCCGCAACACCACGTTCTGGCTCCGCACTGCTGCAGGCCATTCTTTCGGCGATCCCAAGTCGGCCTTCGGCAACACCTACCTCGGCGGCATGCGCAACAACAGGATTGACAACCGCAATGCGTTCATGTACCGCACATCCCTCGCTATGCCGGGTGCATGTATTGACGACATCAAGGCTCACTCATACGCCAAGGCGACTGCTGAGCTGAACCTTCGTCCTATACGTCTCAACGACTTCGGCTTCCTCTTCCTCTATCCGACATGGATCCAGTGCTCTCTGTTCGGCACCGGCCTGTCGACATGGAATCCCGGTGTGCCACATCAGCTGTACTACAGCGCCGGAGCGCAGCTGACCACCGAGCTTGTGTTCTTCAACTACCTGAAGACTACGCTCTCAGTAGGATATGGCCATCTGTTCGCTCCCGAAGGATTCGCGAGGGGCCGCCACAACAACGAATTCATGATTTCTCTTAAACTTCTGTAATGTCGTTCATTGCCGCCCTGCTTCCCGTAGCTATCTACATTTTTGTAGTGTATGAGCTTGATTCCTTCTCGCTGCTGAGCGTGAAGAGGCTTCTGTTGCTTGTGGGGGCCGGCATGGGTGCGGCACTGGTCTGCTTCGGCCTGTTCTGGCTGCTGGATGCATTCATGCCGGTGTCTGTCTCTGACTATCTCTATCCTTTGCTGGAGGAGGTGGTGAAGGCTGTCCCGCTGCTCATCCTGGCCAGGCGGAAGAAGATTGTGTTCTTTATCGACAGCGTGATTTGCGGCGCAGCGGTGGGAGGTGGTTTCTCCATCCTGGAGAACATTTTCTACCTGGTGCTCGGCGAGCCGCTGGGCATCGGCACTGTGCTGTTCCGTGGCCTGGAGGTGGCTCTTATCCACATGGGCTGCAGCGCCATCGTGGCTGCAGGCTTGATGTTCGCCGTCCGTCTGGTGGAGCGCAAGAAGGGCAATCTTCCGATCAAGCGCAATGACACCCTGATGTCTGTCTTCTTGCTGGTGATAGCCCCTGTGCTGCACATCCTGCATAATACTCTTCACTTCAATCCTGTGCTGCAGTTCGTGTTCATCCTTGCTGCCCTGGCGGGATTGCTGATATGGACTTACCAGTACGACGGCGACATGATCCACCGCTGGCTGGACCGAGGTCTCGACAAGCAGGTCGTCCTGCTCCAGGCTATCCAGAGGGGTGAGCTGAGAGATACCAAGACTGGTCAGTTCCTGATGACGGTGAAGGAATCTTTCCCGCCCGAGGTCTTTTTCGACGTAATATGTTATGTCCAGCTGCACGTCGAGTTGTCCGTGGCGTCGAAGAGCCGTTTCATGATGAGGGAGGCTGGAATCGACATGCCGCTGACTGACGAGCAGAAGGAGGGCTACGTGGAGAAATACAATGAGTTCATGGAGCTGGAGAAGCGCCTGGGCAAGAGCGCCAGGATGACCGTGGCTCCGGTAGTGAAGTTCTATCCCGCCGACCGCAAGGCCCTCGAGGACCTTATGGACGAATGCCGTAAATAACAATCCTTACAGTTTTGCTGCTTTTTCCGGGCTCAGGATGCCGGCCTCGACGAGGTTGGACAGGGTCCAGGAGAGGGTGTCGACTGTGCGTTTGAAGCGGATGATGCCTTTGGCGGCGTAGGAGCCGATGTAGGGATGGGCTTCGAGCTGGGCCTGGGTGGCTTCCCAGATGTTGAAACCTTTCGGCGGCTTGCGGATTTCGACGTCGGAGCGGAAGCCGTCGAGACGCCCGCGGTCGAAGCCGTCGATTTCCAGAAGCTGGTCGAGGCTGGTGAAGCTGCCGCCGAGTCTGCGGCGATAGTCCAGGATCTTTGATGCATAGTACGGTCCGATGCCTCTCAGGCTGAGGAGGGCTTCGCTGTCGGCGGCGTTCAGGTCGAGTTTGGGGATGCGGATGTACGGCTGCAGCCTGGCGAAGGTGGCGCTGTCGACGACGTACATCTTGGCAAAGTCTTGTTCGCTGCGGAAGCGGCCGCCTTTGTCGCGGTAGTTCAGGATGACTTGTGCCTGGCGTTCTGAGAAGCCGAGGCGGCAGAGGTCTTCGAGGGTTATGGTGTTGGGATCGAAGGCGAAGGTCTCGGCGGCCTTCCTGGCTGTTCTTTCGGCTATGACTGTCCGCGAGTCGCTGAAGTCGCGCTCGCGCTGCCCACTGGCCTCAAGCGCCTTTCTGACCGCACTGCCTTTTCCGCCCGGGCTTCCTTTAGGCTCGGAGGCTGCAGCTAGGGGACTAGAAAAGATAGTCCCTTGCGCTGCACCTCGCTCGCCATGAGCGGAAGCCCTGTTTATTTTGCGATTATCTTTCGCAGAGTTTGACTCTCTATTCGGAAGGGCCTCCGTCCGTGGCGATGGTGGTGTTGCGCGAGAGAGTATTTTTTCTACTCTCCTAGCAACATCCACCGAGCCCCCAGGAGGCCCGTCATTTTCACTGCCATCATCGTAATTACCATTGCCAGTTCTCACCTCGCCATAACCGTCAGCAGCAGCTTCGGCCTTGGCCTGCTGCCTGAACTTGAAGACATTACCCGTAAAAATGGCTATTTGAAAACCAAGAATCAGAAAAATCAAAGCCACAGCACCGCTCGCTGCAGCCGCAGAAGCTTTTTTGCCCTTCATACAAACTCCTCCAAGAAGACATTAAAAGTTTAAGAATCCTTTTTGGGATGATCATCGGCCCCCTGAACCACTATCACAATCTCACCCTTGGGCTCGTTGGCGGTAAAGAAATCCCGCAACTCGGCCAGGGTCCCTCTGACAGTAGTTTCGTGAACCTTTGAGATCTCACGGCAGACGGCCGCCTTGCGCCCGTCCCCGAAAAACTCCGCGAACTGCGCGAGAGTCTTTGCAAGTCTGAAGGGGGATTCGTAGAACACCATGGTGCGGCGCTCGGCAGACAGCTCGGTCAGTCTCGTCTGGCGGCCCTTCTTCTGCGGGAGAAAACCCTCGAAGCAGAAACGGTCGCAGGGGAGACCTGAATTGACGATGGCGGGGATGCAAGCTGTCGGCCCGGGCAGAGTGACAACCTTGATGCCGGCTTCCGCACAGGTGCGGACCAGCAGGAATCCGGGGTCGCTGATGCCGGGAGTGCCGGCGTCGCTGATGAGCGCTACCGACATGCCCGAAAGGATCTTGTCCTTGATGAACTCGACCTTCTGGTGTTCGTTGTATTTGTGATGACTTTCAGCATGGGTCGTAATGCCGTACTTCTTGAGCAGCACCGCGCTGGTGCGGGTGTCCTCCGCCAGGATCAGGTCCACGTCGCGGAGCACCTGCACGGCCCTGAAGGTCATATCTTCGAGATTGCCTATGGGCGTCGGTACGATGAAAAGTTCAGACATTTTTTCCTATCTTTGTCAGTCTCACAACAAAGATAATCCATGTTTATCGAAAACGCAAAGACACCCGGCTGGATAGAAGTCATCTGCGGCTCGATGTTCTCGGGCAAGACCGAAGAGCTAATACGCCGTCTCAAGAGGGCCAAGATTGCCAACCTCAAGGTGGAGATATTCAAACCCCGCATCGACGTGCGCTACTCTGAGGAAGAAGTGGTGAGCCACGACTCGAACGCCATCATCTCGACCCCCGTGGAGTCGTCCAGCAGCCTGCTGCTGCTCACCGGAGATGTCGACGTGGTCGGCATCGACGAAGCCCAGTTCTTCGACATGGGCATTGTGGACGTAGTGCAGCAGCTGGCCAGCATGGGCATCAGGGTGATCGTAGCCGGCCTCGACACCGACTTCCGCGGCAAGCCTTTCGGCCCGATGCCTGCCCTGATGGCTGTGGCCGAATATGTCACCAAAGTCCACGCCATCTGCGTGAAGTGCGGTGACCCCGCCAATTATTCACATCGTCTGTCCGCAAGCGAAAAGCTCGTCGAACTTGGAGAGAAAGATATCTACGAGCCGCTCTGCAGACACTGTTTCGACAAATACAGAGAAGAAAACAATATCTAGTACAGATGAACATCATAGAATGTAAGGACATCACCAAGCGTTTCGGCCAGTTCACGGCCCTCGACGGTGTGTCCGTAGAAGTTCCCGAAGGCAAGATTTTCGGCTTGCTGGGTCCCAACGGTGCGGGCAAGACTACCCTGATCCGCATCATCAACCAGATTACTATCCCTACCGACGGCACGGTCGACTTCAATGGCAAGCCCATGACGGAAGAGGCTGTGCGCCAGATCGGTTATCTGCCTGAAGAGCGCGGCCTCTACAAGAAGATGAAGGTCGGCGAGCAGGCAATGTACCTTGCCAGGCTGAAAGGCATGACCTCAGCCGAGGCTTCGAAAGCCCTGCGCGAGTGGTTCGTCAAATTTGGCATCCAGTCGTGGTGGGACAAGAAAGTGGAAGACCTTTCTAAAGGTATGGCCCAGAAGGTCCAGTTCATCACCACTGTGGTCCACAAGCCCAAGCTGCTGATCCTAGACGAGCCTTTCAGCGGCTTCGACCCTGTCAACGTGCAGGTAATCCGCGAAGAGATCCTCCGTCTGCGCGACGAAGGCACATCCATCATCCTTTCGACCCACAACATGGAGTCGGTGGAGGAACTTTGCGACAACATAGCCCTCATCAACAAGTCGAAACTGGTGGTCAAGGGCGGCACTGACGAGATCCGCCGCCGCTGGGGTTCAGACCAGGTGGAACTTCTCTACAACACCGAGCTCGAAAGAATCCCTGCCGGCCGCTCATACTCTATCAATCTCGACGACCAGCTCAAGAACGAACGTCGGGCCGTACTCGACATCAACGAAGGCTTCACCCCGAGGGATGTCATCGGCGAGCTCAATGACGAAGTTGAAATCATATCCTTCAGGAAGCTTATACCCAGGATGAACGACATATTCATCAAGCTTGTCGGAGGCGAAAAACAGGAGGAAAAGTTATGAACCTTAGCAAAATAGGACTTATCATAGGTCGTGAGTATTCAGTCCGCGTCAAGAAGAAATCCTTCATACTCACCACCATCCTCACCCCGGTTTTCATGGCGGCGCTGATACTGATCCCGTCTCTGATCATGCTCTACAAGGGCGACGACCAGAAGAAGGTTATGTTCGTAGACCGTTCCGGCCTGGTGCAGCCCTACTTCGAGAGCGGAGAGTCGGTCCAGTACAGCTTCGCTGACGCCAACGCCGACATCGAGCAGATGAAGGCCGATTTCAAGGACCTGGGAGTCGACATCCTCGTGTTCGTGTCTCCTCTGGATGCTGACAACAATGTGTCGGTGACCACCTACAGCAAGGAACCTGTGTCTCTGGACACCAAGAGCGACCTCTCCCGCAAGGTGGAGACTGCCGTGCGCGACTACAAGCTGAAAGCCTATGACATAGTTGGCTATGAGGACATCATGGCCCGCGTACGTACCTCCGTGCCTGTCGAGGCGCTGACCCTGACGGAAGACGGCGGCGAGAAGGAAGACTCAGTGGAGGCATACATGATTATTGCATACATCATGAGCTTCCTCATCTACATCTTCACCTTCATGTTCGGCAACATGGTCATGAGGGGCGTCATCGAGGAGAAGTCCAACCGCATCGTGGAGGTCGTGGTTTCATCTGTCAGCTCGTTTGAACTGATGATGGGCAAGATCATAGGTGTGGCCGGAGTGGCGCTGACGCAATTCATAATATGGATAGTGCTGACCCTTCTGCTCGTGCTCGGAGGCGGCCTGATCTTCGGCGCCGACGTAATGTCTGCCGGCGCTGGAGATGTGCTTACAGCAGGGGAGGGCATTACGGAGAATGTGGCTTCCGGAATCCTCGGCGGCCTGGCCAGTCTGAACATCCCGTATCTGCTGATATTCTTCCTGGTTTACTTCCTGCTGGGATATCTGCTCTACGCTTCGATGTTCGCAGCTGTGGGCTCAGCCGTTGACAACGAGGCCGACACGGGCCAGCTGGCTATGCCTATAACCATCCCGTTGATGCTGGGTCTGTTCATCATGCTCCACACCTTCCAGCACCCTAACAGCGCGCTGTCGTTCTGGGCTTCCATCATTCCTTTCACCTCGCCGATGGTGATGCTGGCAAGGCTTCCGTTCGGCGTAGTGCCGGGCTGGCAGCTCGCCCTCTCAATAGCACTGCTGCTGTTGACCTTCATCCTTGTGACCTACATTTCTGCAAGGATCTACCGCGTGGGAATACTCATGTACGGCAAGAAGGCCACCTTCAAGGATCTCTACAAATGGATGAAAAGCAAAAAATAGATATGCGACGGATAATACTATTATTGACGGCCTGCCTGATGCTCGTGGCATGCGGCAGGAGAAACGCCGGATTCGACTATGCATGGCAATACCACTACATCGATTCCCGCTACGATACCGGCAGCGACTGGGCGGCTCAGGACATCATTGATAAATACTCTCCCCAGGTAGCGCCCCTTATGGAAATCATCGGCTACACCGACCGCCTGATCGAAAGCAGGCGCGGACCGGAGAGCGAGCTGTCTAACTTCGCTGCGGACGTTATCCGTGCGAGGGCAGAGAAGGAGATAGGCGAGCCGGTGGAGATGGCCATGACCAACTACGGCGGCATCCGCACCGCCATGCCTAAGGGCGATGTCAGGGTTTATGACATCTTTTCCATCTTCCCATTCGAGAACGACATCGTGGTCTGCAAGGTGAAGGGATCAAAACTCCGCCAGTTCATGGACAATTATGCCAAGAAAGGCTATGTAGAGTGCCTGAGCGGCGTGCAGCTGGTCATCGACAATTACCAGATCACCAAGTTCAATATTGGAGGCAAGCCTCTGGATCCCAACAAGACTTACAACTTCGCAACCATCAACTTCCTGCTCGACGGCGGTGACGGCTCGAGGATCGGCTCTTATGCCGACAAGGTGATCGACACCGACGTGCTCATCCGCGACGCAGTGTGCGACCACATCAGGGAGCTGACAGCGCAGGGCAAGAAGATCGACCCGAAGATGGACGGCCGTGTGGTTATTAAAAACGTAGACAGGAACTAGGACTATGAAAAGGTTAGCATTGACAATAGCAATCGCGTGCCTGGCATTCGGAATGGCAGATGCACAGCGTCTGGTGATACTTCACACCAATGATACTCACAGTCAGATAGAACCTTTGCGTACGGGCCGCAACGAGGGCCTTGGCGGAGTGGACCGCAGGCTGCAGTTCATCGACAGCGTCCGTGCCCACTACGGCAAGAAGAAAGTGCTGCTCCTGGATGCCGGCGACTACAACCAGGGTACTCCTTATTTCACTGTGGCCAAGGGCGACCTGGAGCAGGAGCTGATGAACGCTCTCGGATACGATGTCGTGACTCTCGGCAACCACGAGTTCGACAATGGTCTTGAAGAGCTGGCGCGCAGGCTTTCTAAAGCGAACTATCCTACCTTGATGTGCAACTATGGCGTCGAGGGTACGCCTCTCGAGCCGTATGTCAAGCCTTACACCATTGTTAAAAGGGGCGGCATGAAGATCGGCATCGTGGGCGCTACTTCATACCTTGAGAGCAATGTGATGTATGAGTACATCAAGAACATGAAGCATCTCGACACCTTGGCTGAGGTGAACAAGTGGGCCGACTATCTGAAGAACGAGGAGAAGTGCGACATGGTGATCTTCCTGTCTCATCTCGGCTTCGACGGCGGCGACTACGACCGTCCGTCAGACCATGTGATGGCAGCCGAGTCGTCGAACATCGATATCATCATCGGCGGCCACAGCCACACCTTCATCGACGAGCCTGATTATGTCCTCAACAAGAAGGGCCAGGAGGTGATCATCGTCACCGCCGGCTGCCAGGGCGTCGAAATCGGCGAGTTGAAAGTCTACTAATTTATTTCTGGCGGATGTAAATCTGGAGGGGGCAGCCCGTGAAGTCGAAATGCTCGCGGAGCTTGTTCTCCAGGAAACGCTTGTACGGGTCGCGGACGTACTGCGGCAGATTGCAGAAGAACGCGAATGAAGGCGCGGCAGTCGGGAGCTGGGTGATGTACTTGATCTTGATGTACTTGCCCTTCCATGCCGGCGGCGGATAATTGTCAATCTCCTGCAGCATGACCTCGTTCAGCTCGGAAGTAGGGACGCGCTTCGAGTAATTGTCGTAGACCTTCGCCACGGTGTCCAGCACGTCCATGATGCGCTGCTTGTTGACAACCGAAGTGAAGACCACCGGGATATCGTCGCTAGGTGCGATCTTGCGCAGCACAGCCTCGCGGTAACGCATCAGAGTGTTGCTGTCCTTGGTCACAAGGTCCCACTTGTTGATGACTATGACGCAGCCCTTGCGGTTGCGCTGGATGATGTTGAAGATCGACATATCCTGGCTCTCGAGGCCTGTCTGGGCGTCGACCATCAGGATGCATACGTCGGAATTCTCGATGGCGCGGATTGAACGCAGCACAGAGTAGAACTCCAGGTCTTCCGTCACCTTCGATTTCTTGCGCACACCAGCTGTATCGACCAGGATGAACTCGTGTCCGAACTTGTTGTAGTGCGTGCTGATGGAATCCCTCGTGGTGCCGGCCACAGGAGTCACGATGTTCCTCTCTTCACCCAGAAGTGCATTGGTCAGGGATGACTTGCCGACATTCGGCTTGCCGACTATGGCGATGCGCGGGATGGTGTTCTCGCCTTCGACTTCTTCCTTTATCGTAGAGTCTGAGGGCAGCTTGGCTATGATCTCGTCCAGCAGGTCGCCTGTGCCGCTGCCGGTGGCTGCGGAAATGCTCCAGGGCTCGCCGAGGCCAAGCGCATTGAACTCGTATGTGCCGTATATCTTGTCGCCGGAATCAACCTTGTTGACAGCCAGCACCACAGGCTTGCGGCTGCGGCGCAGCACATCGGCAATCTCTGCGTCGAAATCGGTGATGCCGGTGGCGACTTCCACGAGGAAGAGCACAAGGTCGCACTCCTCGATGGCGATCAGCACCTGCTTGCGGATCTCACTCTCAAAGACGTCGTCGCTGTTGGTGGTGAAACCGCCGGTGTCGACAACTGAAAACTCATGGCCGCACCATTCGCAACGGCCGTAATGGCGGTCGCGGGTCACTCCCGAAATATCATCGACAATGGCCTGACGCATGCCCACAAGGCGGTTGAAAAGAGTCGACTTGCCGACGTTGGGGCGTCCTACTATAGCTACTAGATTCATAATCGCGTTTTAGATTGAAGGTGTTGCGTAAAGGAGCACGTCTTCCTTGGTGATGGTGTTGCCGCAGAGGATCAGCAGCCTCTCGACCACATTGCGCAGCTCGCGGATGTTGCCCGTCCACGGAAGCTTCTTGAGCTCGTCGTATGCTGCAGCATCGACCTTGGGCTCGGGCTTGCCGCTCTCGGCGCATATCCTCTTGATGAAATGGGTCACCAGCAGAGGGATGTCGTCGGTACGCTCGGCAAGTGTCGGTACATGGATGACAATTACGCTCAGGCGGTGGTAGAGGTCCTCGCGGAAAGTACCCTTGGCAATTTCTTCTGTGAGATTCTTGTTGGTGGCGGCGATGACACGCACGTTGACGCTGATGTCCTTGTCTCCGCCGACCCTCATGAGCTTGTTCTCCTGAAGTACGCGCAGCACCTTGGCCTGGGCGGCGAGGCTCATGTCGCCGATCTCATCGAGGAAGAGGGTGCCTCCGTCAGCCTGCTCGAACTTGCCTTTGTGCTGCTTTACTGCAGATGTGAAGGAGCCTTTCTCATGACCGAACAGCTCGCTCTCGATAAGCTCGCTGGGGATGGCGGCGCAGTTGACCTCGATGAACGGCATCGAAGCCCTCTGGCTCTGGTTGTGGAGGTTGTGGGCCACAAGCTCCTTGCCGGTGCCGTTTGAGCCGGTGATGAGAACCCGGGCGTCGGTGGCAGCCACGCGGGAGATCACGTCTTTGATATGCCTGATGGCGGCGCTTTCTCCCACTATTTCGTATTTCGTATCGACCTTCTTCTTGAGGATCTTCGTCTCCTTGACGAGAGTCGACTTGTCGGTAGCGTTCTTGAGGGTGATGAGGATGCGGTTCAGGTCGAGGGGCTTCTGGATGAAATCATACGCTCCCTTCTTGATGCAGTCCACGGCGGTTTCGATGTCACCGTGGCCGGAAATCATGATTATAGGAGTGTCGCTCTCGCTGTCGGCAAGGGCTGCAAGCACTTCCAGACCGTCCATGTTCGGCATCTTGATGTCGCAGAAAATCGCGTCGTAAGAATCGTTGAGAGCCATGTCGAGGCCCTGCTTGCCATCTTCGGCGGTGGCTATGGTGTGACCTTCGAACTCGAGGATTTCCTTGAGCGTATTGCGGATGCTGCGCTCGTCGTCTATCACCAGAATCTTCATAATATTCAACAGTTATTGAGCAAAGATAGATATTTTTTGAGTATTTTTGTTTGTTAAGCTTTTGAACGATGTCAAGGAAAATCATCATTGCAATAGACGGTTACTCATCAACCGGTAAAAGTACTTTCGCCAAACTCATAGCCGACAAAACCGGCTATCTCCATCTCGATTCAGGCGCTGTCTACAGGGCCGTCACCCTCTTCGGCATCCGCGGAGGCTGGATAGACTCTGAGAACAACATCAATGAGAAAGCCCTGCGCACCGCTATGCGGCAGCTGAGGGTCTCTCTGCGCCCCGACACCTACATCAACGAGGAGAACGTCGAAGGGCTCATCCGCCAGATGGACGTTTCCAACGCTGTCAGCCCCGTTTCGGCTCTCGGCTTCGTGCGGAACTACGTAGACCGCCTGCTGCGCCGCTACGGCAAGAAGGGCGGCATCGTGATGGACGGCCGCGACATCGGCACAAACGTCTTCCCGGACGCCCAGCTCAAGATTTTCATGACTGCCGACGCCAAGGTCAGGGCCCAGCGCCGCTACGACGAAATGGTCGCCGGCGGCAAGGAAGTGACGTTCGACGAAGTCATGCAGAACATCCAGGACCGCGACTACAAGGACACCCACCGCGATATCTCCCCGCTTCGCCAGGCTCCCGACGCCATCGTGCTTGACAATACCAACATGACGCTGGAAGACGAAATGAAGTGGTTCGAAGAGCTGATGGCTTCCAAGTTCGGCATCAAACTCTAATGCATCTCACCATAGAAATAGACTCCGGCTCCGGCTTCTGCAACGGGGTGGTGCGTGCCGTAAGGAAGGCTGAAAGCTATCTGTCCGACCACGAACGGCTGTACTCCCTCGGCGCCATAGTCCATAACGCCCAGGAGATTGAGAGGCTTGCCGCCGAAGGGCTCCGCATCATCGACATAGAGGAGATGGCTGCTGTCCGGGACGACGTAGTGCTGGTGAGGGCGCACGGCGAGCCGCCGGCCACCTATGAGCTTGCGCAACGCAACGGCATCACCATAATCGACTGTACCTGCCCGGTAGTGCTGCAGCTCCAGAAAAAGATTGCCGCCACCTACAGTAAAGTCCATGCAGAAGGCGGCACCCTGGTCATCTACGGCAAGAAGGGTCACGCCGAGGTCAACGGCCTGGTGGGCCACACCGAAGGCAATGCAGTGGTGGTGGAGAGCATTTCCGAACTGGACAGCATCGACTTTTCGAAGCCGGTGGCCCTCTTCTCCCAGACCACAAAGGACACTGAAGAATACGCCGCACTGACTGAGGAATGCCGCCGCAGGAGCGAGGAATGCTCCGGCAAGTTCGAGTCTTTTGACACCATCTGCCGGCAGGTGGCCGGAAGGCATGCGGCCCTTGCCAGCTTCGCCGCCAGTCACGACGTGATCCTCTTCGTGAGCGGACGAGAGAGTTCCAACGGCAACGTGCTCTACAACCTCTGCCTCAAGCACAACAGCCGCACATACTGGGTGGAGGACGGCAAGGTGCCGGCCGACATTTTCCGCGACGGCGACAGCGTAGGCATTTGCGGCGCCACATCAACTCCCCGTTGGCAATTGGAAGAATTATATATACATTTGCAGAATAATATCATTAACAAACAATAAACAAGAATATATGGCAACAACTG
>JAFYZI010000008.1 GCA_017548725.1 Bacteroidales bacterium | reverse complement strand
GAAATAAACTATTCCGGCCAGGTCATAGTCGCCCAGATACACCGGCAGCGCATACTCGACGGACCCTTTGACATAATTCCTGCTGTTGAACTGCTCGGGAGCGAGCTTGACCAGACCCCTCGGCATACTGATGAGGCTCTCCGTCGGGAAGACGGCCTTTCCGCCCTTCCAGGCCTGGTTCACCACATCCATCCCTACCTTGACGCCGTGAGTCTCGGCGAAACCGGGCAGATAGGCATAAAGGCCCAGCGCCGTCTGCGAAGTGAACAGCTTGGCTGCGCTGCCGAAGGCTGCCGGAGCGATGTGGTCTACCGAAGCTCCGAGGCCCCAGCGGGGGTAGATGGCTGAATAAGCCGTCTCCGTCTCCAGTCCGGCGCCGACACCGAACTGGAAGTAATCTGCAGTGCCGGTCCTGTCGCTGATAAGGTCCACCGCCCGGTTGTTGGTATGGTGATAAGTAAGGTACGGCAGAACTTCGGCCTTCCAGCCCAGCATGCTGTAAGTCAGCGGCTGGTAGACGCGGGCGTATATGTCGTAGTAAGGAATGCCGTCCCATGCAAAACGGTATCCGTTGTCAACCTGGCCATCCTTATTAATATAATGGATGTACTCTACCTTCTCGGCAGTATTGAATTCGGCATTGATGTCCACCCTCGGTATGCCGCCTTTCAAAGAGATGCCGGCGTGCAGTCCGCTGCGGTACTTGGCTGAAGTCTTGCTCTTGCCGTATGAAAAGCCGAGACGGGATGTCACAGTGCCCAGCTTGTTCTGCGAAGCGACCACCACGCCGGGAAGGGCGTATGCCTTGTCGGCCCCCCAGGTGTCGGCAGATTCAAAATAGATAGGAGCCCAGCTGTGAGCATATAGTAAATTGGCCATTTTGCTGTACTGCTCGGAAGGATACCTCGCCTCATCCTGATATGCGGCCAGAAGAGCTTCATCCGGCTTGGGATAGGCGTTTGAAGCGAGTTCCGAACCTTTGTCGGCCAGAGGGAAGCTGTACGGAGCAGACATGTCCACAGCTTTCATCTCGAAATCATCGGCAGAAGTTGTGACGAGAGAATAGCCGGTGCGGCTGAAACTGCTATAGATCAGGTCGCCGTTCTTAAAAGCATTTGCACAAGCTGCGCCATAGGGTGAATTGATCAGTCTGTACACTGTGCGGTCCGCAGGCACGTAGGCATAGATGTTCGACACTCCGTCCACATCGCTGG
The DNA here is from genome assembly GCA_017548725.1 of Bacteroidales bacterium. Classification (GTDB taxonomy): domain Bacteria; phylum Bacteroidota; class Bacteroidia; order Bacteroidales; family UBA932; genus Equibacterium. Next base: position 1,923 of record JAFYZI010000008.1, on the reverse strand, counting down.
TGAAGGTGAGGACCTCCGTCATCCGCCCCTTAAGCTTCAGGTCGCTGGAGCCCATGTCCCCGATGTTCTGCCACTGCGGAGCCACGACAGTCTTCCAGCCGTCGTCGTCCATCGACCAGATGCCGAGGCCGTCGGAAGTCACTATCAGGCAGTACAGGACATCTCCTATCCAGACCAGTTCCTTGATCGAGCCGTTGCCGGGGACATTGAAGCAAGCCTCCTTGTCGCCGGAAGGAGAAAGGATGGTCAGATAAGATTTGCCGTCGACGGTGTTTTCGCTGACTGCCAGCACGGTTCCGCTCTCATTCGGGGCGGGGCTGTAATAGCGGGTGTCTTTGGTAATCCTGCGCACGGCGCCTGTCCTGATATTATAGGTGAATATTTCAGAATAGTCATTGAGCTCCCACGGGCCTTTGTGGACGGTTTCGCTCCAGTAGAGCAAGTCTCCGTGCAGTACAAGGTCGGAAGACTCGGGATTGAAGAACATCAGAGATTTCTCCGTGCCATTCTTGAGGTCGACCTTGAATAGCTGGTCGGCTTCTTTCATGCTGCTCTTGACGGTATAGACTACATTCTGCTCCTCGTCGTATGAGAATTTCAGATATTCGCTGTAGTTCTTCGCCGGCCAGAGCCTTTTCTCGGGAGTGAACGGCTTGCGGCTGTCATAGTCCTCGCGGAACATGTCGCCTATTGACTTCCAGTATTCGTTGAAGTGCTTGCTCTTGAAGGTGCTCGTCTCGTCGGCCAGGCTGCCGAGCACCCATCCTTTGAACGGATGCTTGAAATACGAGTCAGCCCACTTCCAGCTGAAGTCGTTGACGTCGTTCTGATATCGGTAGTTGGACTCGAGGATGTATCCGAAGGCATCCGGACCAGGGGTGTTGTACTCGTATGAACCGATCTTCCAATGCAGATAGTCACGGCGGTCGTTGTCCGCGAAGGCTGTACGGTAAACCTTGAGAAAATCTGCGCTCCTGCCGACTCCGGCGTGCGACAGGTCTGTCACAGCCACATTCTCATCACCCAGCCAGTAGAACCTGTTGAAGAAGATGGCGTCGCCAAGCACGCGGGCGTTGTCGCCGAAGACATAGCGGGCGTATTTGAAGAATCCTCTGTCGAGCTGGTATGCATGGCCCAGATGGCGGCTCTTGGCGATGGAGTTAGTGTATTCCAACGGCTCGGACATGTAATCGTACATGCCGGGAGAGGTGTACATGTCGATTCTCACGGGACTGTTGCTGCGCTTGGTGTCGTCGCCCGTAAGGGTGTACGGGTGCAGGATTACTGATGTGCGCTTCGGGTTGACATTCTGCGGCAGAAGGATGGCGTCCCGGCGGACAGCCTCCATGTTTGCGGCATAAACTCTGGCCAGAGAATCGGTCCCCTCGGGGTAGATAATCTCGTAGTGTTCAGTATAAATGCTTCTCCAGCGAGTCATTGGATCGCTGCCTGCAGAATAGTAACTTTGAGCGTTTACATACAGGCTGGCGAAGGCAGTCAGACCCAAAATAATGGAGATGAATTTCCTCATAGCTGATTTGTTTCAGCAAATTTATCATCTTTTTTGTTTGCACATATCAAAAATATCCATATCTTTGCCTTCCCGATTCGGGATAACGCGGAAATAGCTCAGTTGGTAGAGCACGACCTTGCCAAGGTCGGGGTCGCGAGTTCGAGTCTCGTTTTCCGCTCTCAATGCAAACGACAGCCTTGTTGGCTGTCGTTTTGCGTTGAAGGAGGACGATGGCTCGCACGAGCGACCCCAAAGCCCCCATTGGGGCAGCTGCCGGCAGGCAGCGGGGGTATCAACCTGCGCGAGAAATGGACGCGGCGCAGCCGCGGGCTCGAGTCTCGTTTTCCGCTCTCAATGCAAACGACAGCCTTGTTGGCTGTCGTTTTGCGTTGAAGGAGGACGATGGCTCG
>JAFYZI010000061.1 GCA_017548725.1 Bacteroidales bacterium | reverse complement strand
GAGGATAGGCAAATACTCCAAGAGCGGCGAATCCCGCGCTATCCCTGGCCACAACCTGACCTTCGGCGCCCTGGGCGTGTTCATCCTGTGGTTCGGATGGTTCGGTTTCAACCCCGGTTCGCAGCTGGCTGCTGAAGGAGCTGCCAATGCCATCGCAATCTCGCATGTGATGTGCACCACCAACATGGCGGCAGCCACCGGAGGTCTCTCAGTACTGTTCTTCACCTGGCTGGTTTATGGAAAGCCGTCCCTCTCACTGGTATGCAACGGCATCCTCGGCGGACTCGTCGGAATAACGGCGGGCTGCGACATGGTTACGATCGGCGGAGCTGCCATAATCGGCGCCGTATGCGGTGTAGCAATGGTCGGCTCGGTTGCCCTGGTCGACAAGGTCTGCAAGATTGACGACCCGGTCGGCGCAGTTTCAGTGCACGGCGCCTGCGGCATCCTCGGCACCATCATGACCGGCCTCTTCGCCACCGACGGCGGCCTGTTCTACGGCGGCGGCGCCCACTTCCTGCTCATACAGATGCTCGGAGTTACCGTCACCATCATCTGGGCCTTCGGCCTTGGTTTCCTGACTTTCAAAGTCCTCGACAAGATCCACGGCATCCGCGTCGAGCCCCGCATCGAAGAGGAAGGCCTCGACATCTACGAGCACGGAGAAACCTGCTACAACAGCTAATTGCCACTGACATGAAAAAGATAGCTATACTATTCATGGGCCTGGTCATCAGCATGGCCGTCCATGCACAAGAGATAGAGACTATGGTCGGGTGTGACTTTGTCAGCAGCTATATATGGCGCGGCCAGAATCTTGGAAATACTTCCATGCAACCGACGCTTGGCGTGGAATACAAAGGCCTGTCGCTAACTGCATGGGGCAGTGTCGGACTGGCAAATCTCTTCGACGCCAAGGAATTCGACCTGACACTCGAATATACGACCGGTGGTTTCAACATCGGCATCACCGACTACTGGCTGGACGAGGGGGCGGAACCCGAAGGGCTCTATTTCAAGTACGGCGCTCTGAGCACGAACCACGTATTTGAGGCCAACGTAGGCTATGACTTCGGTTTCGCCTCGCTGAAGTGGTTTACCAACTTCGCCGGCAATGACGGCAGATACAACGGAAAGCGGGCTTACAGCAGTTACTTCGAAGTCAATGTCCCCTTCCAGCTTGCATCTGTCGACTGGTCGTTCACAGCCGGTGCAGTACCTTTCGCCACCGATTTCTATGGCACGACGGGCTTCGCCGTCACCAACCTCGCGCTGACAGTCTCTAAAGATATCAAGGTAACAGATTCGTTCTCGATTCCCGTCTTCGCCCAGGTGGTCGCAAACCCCTGTTCACAGATGGCATACTTTGTCTTTGGATTCACACTGCAGCCATAAATAACTCTGTTTTCCTCCCTCCCGCCTCCCCGACGGGAGGGATTTATTTGAGTCTCGCCTCAGCCGCGGACGGTGACGTCGGAGGGCATCAATATAAAAAACCGAACATCCAAAGAGGGATTTGGTTGTCGTGAACGTATTCTATACAGTCTTTAACGACATATCCTTCATGAACGGCCTCAATCTGCTTCTTTCCTTTTTTACGCCCACCGATTTCAAAGGTCTTGCCATCGATTTCAAAGTCTGATACTGGCGACTCCAGTGTCTCGAACTTCTGCCTGGTCCAGCAAAGGAAGATGGTTTCGCGACCGGTTCTATTTCACCTCTGAGAGCTGGCCGGTGGCGGATTCCCGAAGTTACATAATAAAATCGAGATTCAGCAGACTCCCAGTGCCTGGCAGTAATCCCGCACTGCGCCGAAGATGAGTCCGTGGCCGGCCTCGTTGGGATGCATGCCGTCGTCGCAGAGGAAATCGCTGTAGTTGCTGTGGTCGAGGAAGGCGCTTGTGATGTCGATGACATGGACCCGTTTGGCTGCTGCGATCTTGAAGACCTCGAGGTTGTACTTCTCATGCCAGTCGGCCATGTACTGCACCCGGCCGCCCAGATAGGTCTTTATGTTCTCTCCGTTGATGCCTATGGTTACGAAGTTGAAAAACTTCTCGGCGTCGATGGGCGGGAGCGACATCAGCACCGGGATGCCTCCCCTGGCGTCGATCTCTTCGATGATGGAATTGTATATCCTGCGGAAATCGCGCAGAGTGGTTTGCGGCTGATGTTCGCCGTTGACATCCTCGGCTATCGCCTTCCAGTCCATGTTGCTGTCGTTGCCGCCGAACTCGAGGACTACATAGTCGCCGGGGCATATCTTGTCGAGGTTGCGCTCGAGGTATTTCTTGCCGGCCGCGATGTTGCTGCCGAAGCGGGCGAAATTAATAATCTTCCTGTTTAATATCTTAGAGCATGCCTCGACGAAATTGTCGGGACAGATGTCGTACTTCATTGCGAATTTGCTTGAGGGGCTATATTCGGCTACCACGCCTTTCATGATGGAGTCACCGAATCCAAGAATCTTTTTTTCCATGACTTTTCAATTAGGTTTACGCCGCAAAAGTAGACCCGCCCTTGCGCCCGCCGAAAAACACGGGACATAAAGCCCAGATAAGTGACGAGACCCCCTGTTTTGGGACCAAAGTGACGAAATTAGTGACGAAAAACAGGCTTTGACACGCTTCCCCACCAGAGTGGTGTGACAATTATGGGAGCTGTCTATTTGCCGAAGACTTCCTGATAAAACTCTTCGACAGAATAGGTGGGAATGGTAGTGAAAGATTTGAACTTGCGGTCGCTCGTGACGATGGCTTCGCACTCTTCGCAGATGGCGCAGCTGAGCTGGACCGCATCCTCGTAGTCGGGCACGGCACTGTCATTGGCATCTTCTATTGCCATGCTGGTAACGGGACAGACCGCTATTATATCACAAAGTACTGTCATAACCCTGCGGAAATCACTCAATGATGCCTTATCGGTCTGTGTCCGGACATAAGCTGCATCTACTATCGACTGAGTGGAGGCAACTACCTTTATGGCTCCCTTCTGTGCTGCAGAAAGCAGCATCAGAGCCTTGTCGTGATTATCCCTTCTGCGGTCAAGGATATCGAGGATGACGTTTGTATCAAAGAAAATCATTTCGACAAGATGTATTTGGCCTTGGGGTCCAGATTATCCATTTCTTCAGTTGTCCCTTCCAGCAGCAGACCGAACTCGAGAAGATCTGCCGACGGCTTGTATTCCTTAGGGTCAAGTTTCGGGATTGCTGAAGCGACAGCCTCGTCCAGGACGCTGTTTATGAAACTGTTTACCGAGCGATGCTGTGACGCAGCCGCAGACTTGACTTTCTGATACAGGCTCTCGTCCATACGGACTATGGTTTGTCGTAAAACTGGTAGCATATATTCCTTTTTGCAAATATAGGAAATGTTATCATTTTGCTTAATAAATGATAACATAATAATGGAGGAATGCCAGCCTTATTTGCTGCGCGCCTGGTAGAGCTGCCAGGAGTTGTAGAGGTTGTGCCAGATGCTGTAGAGGCCGCCGGCGAGGGAGGTGACGGGGTTCATGAAGGTGTAGGCGACCCAGATGAGGAACATTGTGTTCTTCTGGCCGAGGGACTGGCCCGCGGTCACGCGGTCGCGATACTTCTCTCCCACCTTATGTCCCAGGGCAAACTGCAGCACGCAGGTGGCGGCTGAGATAACGCCGATGCCGACTATGTAGTACCAGGCGATGTCGGTGTGGACCAGAGAGCGGGTAGTGATGGCGAGGGCGAGGGCCAGGCAGATGGTCCAGAGGTAGAAGGCCAGATCTTTAGGTTTGCAGACGATCTTGTTGACCTTCGGTAAGAAATAGCGCACCAGCACGGCCAGCAGCAGCGGCAGCACCAGTATAGAGAACACCTTGCCCATCATCGTCCCCAGCGCCTGCATGAAACTCATTGTGGTGTCCGGATTCAGCAGCGGCACCGACACGGAAATAAGGAATGCCGTCAGCACATTGATCATCATGGTGTATGTCACGGTAGAAGCCATGTCGCCGCCGAGCTTGTCGGTCACGACCACGGCCGCCGTCGCCGTCGGGCATATCATGCAGAGCATGAAACTCTCTATGAGGATGTCCACCGACTCGCTGAAGTCGGTGAGGAAGAGTAGCAGCACCATCAGGACATACGTCCCGCCCTGGATCAGCAGCAGCCACAGATGCCACGGCCGGAAGCGCACTGTCTTCGGGTCTATCTTGCTGAACGACAGGAACAGCATGCAGAACAGCAGCGCCGGCTGCAGAAAAGCCACCAGCTTGTTAGCCACAACATGAACGGACTGGGGCAGATTAAGCGCAGCGAATATGAAATAGGCAGCCACACCCGCCGCCATCGACACGGGCAGGGCCCAGTTCTTCAGAAATGTTATGAGCTTGCTCAAGCTTTCTTGATGTAATCCACTATCCAGGCGCCGACCTCCTTGGTACCGTACTTGGCGCCACCCTCCACCTGGATCTCAGGAGTGCGGACGTTGGCGTCGAGCGAAGCCTTCACGGCCTTGCGGACGAGAGCTCCTTCCTCCTTGCAGTCGAAGTACTCGAACAACATGGCAACAGAAAGGATCTGGGCGAGAGGATTGGCTATGTTCAAGCCCTTGGCCTGGGGCCATGAGCCGTGGATAGGTTCGAAGACGGGAGTGTGCTCTCCGGTCGAAGCCGAAGGCAGAAGGCCCATGCTGCCGGTGATGCAGCTGCCCTCGTCAGTAAGGATGTCGCCGAAGGTGTTCTCGGTGACCATCACGTCGAAGAAGGTAGGCTCCTGGATCATGCGCATGGCAGCGTTGTCGACATACATGTAGTCGGTGCGGACGTCAGGGTAGCTGCTCTCCATCTCCTGGGCTACCTTGCGCCACAGGCGACTGGAAGCCAGCACGTTGGCCTTGTCGACTACGGTGAGGTGGCGGCTGCGGCGGCGGGCATACTCGAAACCGACCTTTAGGATGCGCTCGATCTCGGGACGGGTGTAGTAGTTCGTGTCGTAAGCCTTGTCGTTGTCCTGATATTTCTCACCGAAGTACATGCCGCCGGTGAGCTCGCGGATGCAGATGAAATCAGCACCCTTGACGAGGTCTTCGCGCAGCGGAGACTTGTGGATAAGGCAGTCGAAAGTCTCTACGGGACGGATATTGGCGAAGAGGCCCAGCTTCTTGCGCATTGCAAGCAGACCCTGCTCGGGACGCACCTTGGCTGTGGGGTCATTGTCGAACTTGGGGTCGCCCACTGCAGAGAAAAGCACAGCGTCGGCCTCCATGCAGGTCTGGAAAGTATCCTCGGGGAAGGGGTCCCCTACCGCGTCGATCGCTGCGGCGCCGCAGATTGCGTCTTTGAAAGTCACCTTATGGCCGAATTTGGCGCAAACCGCGCTCATCACGTCGACACCCTGTTTTGAAATCTCGGGTCCGATGCCGTCTCCGGCGAGAACTGCTATCTTGAAATCCATTTTATATGCGAGTTTAATTGTTTTCTTTCTGTTCGTTGGCGAGGATGTTCAGCATCTTGAGCGTAGCCTTGATGGCAGCCTCGACCTGGTCTGCATCCAGACCGCGGGTATGAATTATTCGTCCGTTCCAGTCCCATGAGATGGTAGTCTGGACGAGGGCGTCGGTGCGGCCTCCCGGAGGGATCGACACCACGTAGTCGGTCAGCCACGGGAAGGCGCTGTGCATGTTGTCTTTATAAATGTGGCGCACGGCCCTCACGAAGGCGTCGTACTGGCCGTCTCCGCTGGCCTGGCCTTCATAAGTCTCACCGTCTATTTCGAGCTTGACGCTGGCTATGGGCTTCAGGCCGTAGGCAGTGGTAACCATGTAGCTGAGCAACTTCACGCGGTCCTCCGCCTCGCTGTCATGCTTGAGCACGTCGCTGACGATGTAGGGCAGGTCTTCGGCCGTCACCACTTCCTTCTTGTCGCCGAGTTCTATGATACGTTCGGTGACGCGGCGGGTTTGTTCGGGAGTGAGCTCCAGGCCGAGATTCTCGAGGTTCTTGAGGATATTGGCCTTGCCGCTGTTCTTGCCGAGGGCATATTCCCTCTTGCGGCCGAAACGCTCGGGCATCAGGCTGTTGAAATAGAGATTGTCCTTCTTGTCGCCGTCGGCGTGAACTCCGGCTACCTGGGTGAACACATATTCGCCCACCACCGGACGGTTCGGCGGAATCGGCACACCCGAATAGCTGGCCACCATGCAGCTGACCTGATGCAGACGGCCTTCGTCGATGCCTGTCTCCACACCGGCCAGATCTTTCAGGATGGCCTGGACGCTGGCCAGAGGCGCATTGCCGGCCCTCTCTCCCAGCCCGTTGACGCAGGTGTGGACACCTTTTGCGCCAGCCTTCACCGCAGCCAGGGTATTGGCGGCAGCAAGGTCGTAGTCATTATGTGCATGGAAGTCGAAGTGCAGCTCAGGGTAAGCCGCAACCATCTTCTTAATATAATCAGATACCTGGCAGGGGCTCAGCACGCCCAGGGTGTCGGGCAGCATGAAACGCCTTACTCCGCAGTCGGCCAGAGCCTCCATCAGATTGAAGACGTAATCCGGGGAATCCTTCATGCCGTTGCTCCAGTCCTCGAGATAGAGGTTGACTGCCACTCCTGCAGCTGAAGCCGCATCCACAGCCTGACGGATTTCGGCAAAATGCTGCTCCGGAGTCTTCTTGAGCTGCTGGGTGCAGTGGCGGTAAGAGCCCTTGCAGAGCAGATTCATTGTGCGGCCGCCACAGTCAAGTATCCACTGCAGCGACGCTCCGCCGTCGACGAAGCCGAGTACCTCGATGCGGTCGAGCATGTCGTGACGGGCAGCCCAGGCGCAGATGTCGGTAACGGATGTTTTCTCTCCTGCAGACACGCGGGCTGAAGCCACCTCAACCCTGTCGACCTTGAGGTCCATCAGCAGGGTGCGGGCGATGAGCAGCTTTTCGTGGGAGAGGAAGCTCACCCCGGTGGTCTGCTCGCCGTCGCGCAGCGTCGTGTCCATTATCTCAACTCTCATGGCAGTCTTATGCGTTAGCTTTTTCCCAGGCTTCGATCTTGTCCTTGCTCTGAAGCAGGAAATCGATGTCGTCCAGAGCGTTCATCAGACAGTATTTCTTATATCCGTTGATGTCGAAATGTTCGCTGCGGCCGGTCGCATTGTTGGTGACGGTCTGGGCAGGGACATCAACTGTAACTTCGGTTTTCGGATCCTTGGCAATGCTGTCGAAGAGCTCGGCGAGGAAAGGCTCGCT
>JAFYZI010000060.1 GCA_017548725.1 Bacteroidales bacterium | reverse complement strand
GGTGTCCCAGCTCAACAAGGTGATGGCCTCCCATGATCCTCACCAGCACGACCACCACGAGTACTTCCTCATGCTGGAAGGCGAAGGCATCCTCTACATGAACGGAGAGGAAACTGTACTCCACAAAGGCGACGGATTCATGTGCCCCGGAGAATCGTCACACGCCCTTCGCAGGTCTTCAGCCGACCAGCCTATCACCTACATGATGTTCACGCTCGAGACTCCCGGCGGACTCCATGAGACACCTCCTTATTACAAGGCTGACTACAAAGCCGCCGACTGCTATGTTCCCTACAGCAACAAGAAGAGCTTCTGGTATCTCAGCCCGAAGCAGACGCTCGGCGGGCTCAACATCCAGTCTCTCCGGATAAAGAACGGACGCACGAAGAAAGACCCTGCCGACGGCCGCCAGCTCGCATATGTCATCCTCGAAGGAACGGCTGAAGTCACCATCGACGGCGTTCCCGTGGAACTGCCGGCACCTGCTGTAGGTTATGTTCCCGCAGGCTCCAGCGGATCTGTCAAGGCCCTGACCGACAAGGTCAGGTTCCTGAAAGTCAGGACACACTGACAGGACTGAGGGCTGCAAAAGAAAGAGGCTTCGGAGAACAACTCTGAAGCCTCTTTCTTTGTCAAGCCTGCGGAAAATGCTACTTAGGCTCTATAACCCGGTAGTGACCGCTCAGGTGCATGAATGCGAAGAGGCGGAGCAGGCCGTCGTAGTAAGCATCGAAGTAGCCGGGGCCCCTTCCGCCGGGAGTGAAGTTGATCAGGTGACGCTCCTTGTCGATGAAGGGATAGATGCCCTCGAAGCCTCCCTTAGTCCAGGGGTTGAGTTTCTTCTGGCCGCACGCAGGCAGCACAAGCAAAAGGCCGATGGCCAGTGTGGAAAAAAGGATCCGCTTGAATAATGCAGTTTTAATATCTATGGTTTTAGTTCTTATTTCCTTACGGGTTGTATAGTGACGGTGCGTTCATAGCCTGCGGGATATGCGCGGTATGCGTCGAAGATGCCGCGGGCGGTGCAGCCGACTCCCGAGGTCACGTAGTCAAGGTTGAGGGTGACGTCTCCTCCCCTCTCAAGCTGATACTGGTAGACGGCCTTGGTCAGGTTGTCGGTGGTGCAGTCATATGCATTGAAGGCGAAGGGCTCGTCCATCGAGAACTGCAGTCCGGTGCCCGACTTGTCGGTGATCCTCACCCAGCGGTTGTCGGTCCTCAGGCCGTAGTCCTGCGGGATAAGGTAAGGCTCGTACATTGCGTCGACATCGGTCTTCCAGATGCCCATCCTGTAGCCGCTCTTGCGGTCGGGATATGAAGCCTGAGGTCCCCTGCCGTACCATTCAATCTGTGTCATAGACTTGTCGAGGCTGGTGGTGAGTCCGAGGCGCGGCAGCCACTGCGGCATCTGCCCCTGAGGGTTGACCTTGTGATGGAAGGTCAGAGTGCCGTCGGGAGACACCTGCCAGCTGTATGTCTCGTCGAAGCCGTCATATGCGTATCCGCTGATATAAGCATCAAGCTGGGTATAACGGCCGGTGCCTGCTCCGAACTGGGCGATGTCTCTGACGTCGATTATCACATCCTCGCCGGCTTCCCTTGCCCTCACATAGATGGGAACGAAAGCAATACGGTCAAGACCGGCTGAATAGTAGTGGGCAGCCAGGACCATGCTGTGGCCGATCGAGCCGTAGCCGGAAACTCTCGCATTGCCGGCGCCGCGGCCGTTCCATCCGTCCAGTTCATTGGCCAGCGGAGCGCGCCATACGTTGAGACGGAGCGGTTCGCGCAGCGTCTCCTTGCCGTCGATCACGGCAGACACAAGAGCGCCAGAAGTGGCGCTGAAACGGTATTCAAAGCCGTTTCCGGCCACTGTAACAAAATTGTTATCCGTGGTCATCCTGACTTTTCCCTCGGGTGCGGGCTTGGGAGCGGCCGGGACATTCCAGGCTTTGAGCTCGAACTGGTCCCAGGAAACCTCGTGACCTGCAGAGGCCCAGATCTCGTCCTTCGTAAGCACGGAGCTGAAGGAAAGCCTGTATTCCTTGCCGGGAACCGGTTCGGGACGAACCAGCGGAATGCGGACCACCTTGCGGCTCAGAGGAGCTACGTCAAGGCTGATGACGCCCTTGGCGACAGTGTCGGCGTCGGCTGTCAGAGCCCAGGTAGTCTTATAGTATGACGCGTTGAGGAAATGGTTGCGGTTCCATACTTCAACGGTGCCCCTTGCAGGGTCGATCAGCTTGAACGAAAGAGGCTGGGTTGCCTTCTTCAGCTGCCACATCTCGGGCTGCACGGTGCGGTCAGGCCAGATACAGCCGTAGGTCCTGGCGCCTATGCCGTAGGTCCAGAAAGTACCTTCGTTGGTCTCCTCCTCGAAATCGAGCCAGAGGGCTGCCTTCGACTTGTCGAGGCTGGCAGGGCTGAGAGCCACTGAGAACACGCCGACGTTGTCGATCTGCGCGTCGCAGATATACACGTTGGTGTCCTGTCCGAGGGCTTCCTCGCTGCGGCCGATGCAGAGCGACAGCGGAAGGTTCCTGATGGAGCCGGTCATAGGCATCGATGCGACCTCACGCTTGTCGATGAAAATCTTCATCGCCGTGCCGTCGTATGTTGCGGTGACGTTATGCCACTTGCCCTCCCAGTCTGCGGGAAGGTCGGCGGTCAGTACCTGGCGGGTGCCGTTGTCGATATAGAAGTCCAGCTTGTCGGCTCCCTGCTGCTTGAGGCCGAACTGGTTGTTGCCTTTAGTGATGAGATATCCGCCGCTGGCATTATAGTGCCTCGGCATAATGTCGAGCGTCAGGGTAAGCTTGTCGCCAGAGATCTCCACAGCGTCAGCCCTGTAGACCTGTACCCACTGGTCCTGCTTGTTGAAGTCGATGGCATTGCCGGTCGGGCCCTTCACGAGGCGGGCGCGGCCCATAATGTGTGCCGGAACGTTGTTGCCGGACTTGTCCTTCAGTGCGCGCACCGGCTCGTCGAGACCCACGCTCACGAAATCCCAGAGGGCGCCGCCCATAGACTTGGGATGGGTGTAGATAGCATCCCAGTAGTCGTCGACTCCTCCGCCGCCGTTACCTGCGACGGACAGGTATTCATCCATAAACGAAGGCCTCATATCCTTCTTGTCCAGTCCATAGCCCAGCTCGAGCTCCAGGGGTGAACCATAGCGCGGGCCTACGATATCCTCTGCCGGATGCTTCGAGGCGTTGCCGCCGTACATCCAGTAGCGTGTAGGGTCAAGCGACTTGCCCTCCTTGACGACCTCGGTAATGTTGTTGCCCTCACCGCTCTCGTTGCCGGCGCTCCAGATGATGATGCAGGCGTGGTTGCGGTCGCGCAGCACCATCCTCTGCACCCTCTCACGGTACATCTCGGTGAATTCAGGCATATCGCTCACATACTCGGTGGCGTGGGCTTCGTCGCCTGTCTCGTCGATGATGAAAATGCCGTATTCGTCAGCGAGGTCGAGATATTCGTTGACCGGCGGATAGTGCGACGTGCGCACTCCGTTGAAGTTGAACTGCTTGAGTATCTCGAAGTCCTTGCGGATAATCTCTTCGGTCATTGCGTGGCCCAGCACGGGGTGCTGCATATGCGAGTTGACCGCGCTTATCTTAAGCGGCTGGCCGTTCAGGTAGAACACGCCGTCGCGGATCTCGGTCTTCTTGAAGCCGACGCGTTTGGTGACCTCGTCCACAACGCGGCCGGAAGCGTCCTTCAGGGTCATCTTCAGGTCATAGAGGTCCGGAGTCTCGGAAGACCATTTTTTCGGAGCCTTAACTTTGGCCTGGAAGCGCACGGTGCGCTGCGAACCTGCGGCGACGCTGATGCCGCTCTCCTGCATCGTAGCCACTGCCCTGCCGCCGTCGGAAACTTCGGCCGTCAGGCTGTAACCCGAAGCCGGCCTGGTGAATGACTGCAGGTCGACGGCCACGGACAGGTCGGAATCGGTGAACGTAGCGTCAAAGTCCGTGATGACCTGCCAGTCGCGGATGCGGGTGTCCGGAACTGCGAGGACGGTCACGTCATCGAAGATGCCTGCGAGACGCCAGTAGTCCTGGCCCTCGAGATAATAGCCGTCACAATATTTGACAACCATCACGGCGACGGTGTTCTTTCCGGGCTTGAGGTATTTTGTGATGTTGTATTCCGAAGGTTCCTGTGCGCCCTCATTGTAACCCACCTGTCTTCCGTTAACCCAGACGAAAGAGCCTGAGGCGACTTTCTCGAAACGCAGGAAAACCTGCTCACCCTTCCAGGCAGAAGGCAGGTTGAACGAAGTGCGGTATGCCCCGGTCGGGTTGAAATCCATCGGCACGTTGGGCATCTGCACGGCGAAGGCGTTCGGAGCGCCGCCGAGACGCATGGTCGCCATCCTCTTCTGCTGTTCTGTCGCATTGGGGTCTTCCAATATCCGGCGATACTGAGCCAGCCTCGACTCAGGCATAGTCACCTGGAAAGGAGCGCTCACATTGCGGAAGACGGCCTGGCCGAAACCCTGCATTTCCCAGTTGGAAGGCACTTCGATGAACGGCCACTTTCGGTCGTTGAACGACGGGTTGAAGAAATCCTTCGGCACGTCGTAGGGCGACTCGAAGTACTGGAAACGCCACTTGCCGTTCAGGGAAAGGTTGTGGGAGGGAATGTGGAAAGCCCTGCCGGGCTCCTGGTTCTGCTCGAAGACAGAGGTATTCTCAAGGTAGTATGGTAGGTCTTCAAGATAGGGCTTGTGTTGGGCAGGCGCCATTTGCAGGGCCAGGATGCACAGGACAGCCGTCAGAGTGAATCTGCGCATATCGGATAGGTTTAGTTTTTTTTGTCAGGTAATCTATACAAAGTTAATACTTAATTGTCGCAGTGTAAAGCAGATTATTTGTAACTTGCATGACAGTAACCACAAATTCCTCCAATCATGAAAAAATTTCTGGTCATCGCAGCGGCAGCGGCATTGCTCCTGTGCGCCTGCAAGAGTCGTCAAGAGGGTTCGGCTATGGGCCCCATAACCACCGGTGAAGACTGCATCGTGCAGGTCACTTCAGGCAAGATCCTGGGCTATAACGACGCCGGCATCTACACCTTCAAAGGGGTGCCCTATGCCAAGGCTGAACGTTTCATGCCCCCTCAGGCTCCCGACAGCTGGGAAGGTGTCCGCAAGACCCAGGTCTACGGCCCCCAGGCCATGCAGGGCCAGAACATGATGTGGGGCGGCCAGCCCAGCGACTATGACTTCGGCTTCCAGTTCAAGAAAGAGCTGAACTCGGAGGACTGCCAGATGCTCAACATCTGGACTCCTGCGCTGGACGGCAAGAAAAGGCCAGTATTCGTATGGATCCACGGCGGCGGCTATGCCAACGGCTCGGCCATATTCCTCCCCGCCCAGGAAGGCAGGGCTCTGGCTGAGAAGGGCGACATCGTGGTAGTGACTGTCAACCACCGTCTCAACATCCTCGGTTACATCGACCTCACAGCTCTTGGAGGCAAGTACTCGGAGTCTGTCAACCTCGGCCAGCAAGATCTTGTCAAAGCCCTCGAGTGGATACATGACAATATCGCCGCGTTCGGTGGTGACCCCGGCTGCGTAACGATCGGCGGGCAGAGCGGCGGCGGTGGAAAGACATCCACCCTTATGGCTATGCCTTCAGCCAAAGGTCTCTTCCACAGGGCTATCGTCCAGAGCGGCTCTACCCTCCGCCAGCAGGAGCCTGCCCAGAGCCGTGCGCTCGGCATCGCAGTGGTTGAGGAGCTGGGGCTCAAGCCGGGCCCTGACGTCGATCTCAGCAAGTTCAGCTACGACGAGCTGGTGGCTGCAGGCAACCGCGCTTCCCGCAAGGTAG